>JBGVRC010000079.1:0-11611 GCA_045128055.1 Candidatus Scatosoma sp.
TTGCCGTATTAGGTCATAACGGGAGCGGAAAATCCACCCTTGCGCGCCTTACCAACGGGTTGTTGACGCCCACGGACGGCAAAATTAGCGTGCTCGGCTTGGATACGACGAACCCGAAGGATCTTTTTGCAATTCGAAAAAGCGTAGGGATTGTCTTTCAAAATCCCGACAACCAAATGGTGGCGTCTATCGTAGAAGACGACGTTGCGTTTGGCCCTGAAAACATTGGCGTTTCCCGCGCGGAAATAGGCGAAAGAATAGATTTCTCTCTTGACGCGGTGGGGATGCAGGATTTTCGTCACGCCACGCCCGAACGCCTTTCGGGCGGTCAAAAACAACGCATAGCGATTGCAGGCGTGCTTGCCTTGCGCCCTAAAATTATGATTTTGGACGAAGCGACGGCTATGCTCGACCCCCGTGGCAGAAAAGAAGTAATGGACGTTGTTTTGCGTTTGAATAAAGAAGAAAATATCACGGTTTTGCTCATTACGCATTTCCCCGAAGAAGCGCTTTTAGCGGATCGCGCGGTCGTGATGAATAAGGGCAAAATCGTTATGGAAGGCAAACCGCTTGACGTATTGAGCAGGGAAGACGAGCTGGAAAAGTACGCTTTGAAATTACCGCGCCCTATCCAAATAGCCCGCGCGCTTTGTAAAAACGGCGTATGCGTGGACGAAGCGCTCAGCGCGGAAGAACTCGCAAAAAACATAGCGAAGGTTTTGCCTAAAAACCAAGCGTTGGAAGAAGAAAAGGTAGGCGAAGAATTGCCTTGGCAGGACGGAGAAATCGGGCGTGTGGTTTGCGAAAATTTAACCCACGTATACAACGCGAAGTCGCCCTTTGAAACGTACGCGTTAAACGGAGTGGACTTGGAGATTTATCCCGGGGACTTCTTTGGCATTATTGGGCATACGGGCAGTGGAAAATCTACCTTTGTGCAACATTTAAACGCGCTGATCAAAACCCCGATGGCGGGTAAAAAATACAAAGAGAAAAAGCCCAAAAAAGGGCAGCCTATTCCTAAACAAACCATTTTAAAAGTCAACGGCTTTGATTTGACGGATAAAAAGACGGACTTCAAGGCCTTGCGCGCAAAAGTGGGTATGGTGTTCCAGTACCCCGAATACCAGCTTTTCGCGGAAACGGTGTTTGACGACGTTGCCTTTGGACTTAAAAATTTCAACGCCGATATTACCCAAGAAGAAATGGAAACTGCGGTGAAAGCGGCAATCGAAATGGTTGGTTTGGACTACGAGGCGGTGAAAAATCGTTCCCCGTTCGAGCTTTCGGGCGGTCAAAAACGCCGCGTTGCGATTGCAGGCGTTATCGTAACGAAGCCCGAAATTCTTGTCTTGGACGAGCCCGCGGCAGGTCTTGACCCCCTTGGTAAAGAAGAAATTATGACTCTTTTGCATAAAATTCACGCGGATTGGTGTAAAACGGTCGTCATCGTTTCGCACGATATGGACGAAATTTCCGAAAATTGTAATCGGGCGGCAGTATTCTCTGGCGGTAAGGTCGTGCTTTGCGAAAAGCCCAAATATATTTTTCGCGAAACGCAGCGTTTGCAAACGCTTGGCTTAGACGTCCCGTTCACGGCGCGCGTAGCAAGCGAGCTTGCCAAGCTCGGCGTGCATATTTCCTGCGATTATACCACCCGCGATTTTGTAGAAAAGATAATCCAAACCAGCAAAGCGGACGTATATTCGTTGCACAATACGCAAGGGGGTGGCGACAATGCGTGACGTTTCCTTTGGTCAGTATTATCCTGCAAAATCCTTCTTGCATAAATTAGACCCGCGTATGAAGATTATCTTTTTAATCGTCTTTATCGTAGCGGTTTTCCTTTGCGACACCTTTTACGCCTTGGGCGCTTGCGCGATCGTCTTTTTATGCGCGGCAATCTTTTCAGGCGTGCCTTTTACCAAGCTCTTGCGCTCCGTCAAAGCGGTGCTTTTCTTGCTCGTGTTTATGAGCGTGCTGAATTTATTTTTCTACAAATCGGAAAATCCGCTTTGGAGCTGGAAGTTTTTATCTATAAGCAAAGAATCTATTTTCTACGCCGTTTTCTTGGCGGCGAGATTGTTCTTGCTTGTGCTTGGTTCTTCCTTGCTTACGCTTACCACGACCCCCGTTTCCTTGGCGGACGGAATAGAAAGCCTGCTTTTGCCTTTGAAGTGGATTCGTTTCCCCGTGCACGAGTTGGCGTTAATTATGTCGATTGCGCTTCGTTTTATCCCCATTTTAACGGACGAAACGGCAAGAATTATGAACGCGCAAAAAGCGCGCGGCGCAGATTTTGAATCGGGCGGATTGCTCAAACGAGTAAAAGCGATTGTGCCTATTTTAATTCCGCTTTTAATCAGCGCGTTTAGACGTGCGGACGAGCTTGGTGACGCGATGGACGCAAGATGCTATTCGGGCAGTAAAGTCAGGACAAAGTATAAAAAACTCGCCTTTGGTTGGCGGGACGTAATCGCCTTTTTCATAGGCGCGGCTTTGTTGGCGGGCGTCATTTTATTAAAGGTTTATTTGGTTGCCTTGATTTAATGGCAAGAAAATAAAAAAGGAGAGCGCTTATGCGTTACGTTTTAAAAATTGCATACGACGGAACGGATTATGCCGGTTGGCAACGCCAAAAAAACGCGCTTTCCGTACAGCAGGTTTTAGAAGAAACGATTTTTTCTACGCTTGGCGTGGACGCGCGCGTAACGGCGAGCGGACGAACGGACGCAGGCGTGCACGCGGCTGGGCAGATTTGTCATTTTGACAGCGACAAAATCACCGTTCCGCCCGAAAAAATGCCCGATTGCTTAAACCGTTTTTTGCCGCCCGACGTTCGTATTACCGACGGTTGGGGCGCGGACGAAAGCTTCGATGCCAACCGTAGCGCAAAACGCAAAACCTATTGCTATTCCTTGTACGTTTCTTCGCGGGAAATGCCGCTGAAAGAACGCTACGCCGTACGGATAGAAAACGCGCCGCCTTTGGAAATATTGCAAAGCATAGCGAAAATTTTTGAAGGGAAGCATGATTATAAAGCCTTTTGCGCGTCGGGCTCGGCGGTTAAAACGACGGTGCGCACGGTGTACGAAGTCCGCGTGGAAGAAAGCGAAAGCTTTGGCGGACGGGATATTCGCGTCTACGTAACGGGAAACGGCTTTTTATATAATATGGTGCGCACGATGGTGGGTACGTTGCTTGCGATTGCGGATAAGAAGCGGACGGAGCAAGACGTTATAACCGCCTACCAAACGGGGGATAGAAATCTGCTGGGGAAAACAATGCCCGCCAAGGGCTTGACCCTTATGCAAGTAATTTATAAAGACCAAACAACGGAGTAAATATATGGGTATATACGATCTTTTTGATACAATCTTTACCAGTACGGCTGTGTCTAATCACGATAACGGGTATGCGCTGGGCGATACGTTGTCGGTTTTGTTGACAATACTCATCTTCTTTTTTGCGCTTTACGTAGCCTTCTTTATTTTTCAAGGCCTTGGTCTTTACAGGATGGCGAAAAGGCAAGGCTTAAATCATAAGGCGTTTGCGTTCGTTCCGTTCGCGTCTACCTTTTATATGGGTAAGGTGACGGGGGAATGTCGATTTTTTGGAAGAAAAGCCAAACACCTTGGTTTATACGCAATGCTTGTACAAATCGCATTTTTCACCTTTTGCGCATTAAAAATTGTTGCGCAGGTTTGTCTTTTGGGTGCAAATGTTGAACTTACTTTTATACCAAACGAGATGGGTATGGTGAAAATGTCTTGGGGGGAAGTATCAACTACGCTCGGACGTTTTGCGAAATGGTATTTAGAATGGGGTGATATAATCTTTTTGGATATCTTGGATTTAGGATATAGGCTTTTGATGCTTACCTTGCTTATGTCGCTCTATAAAAAGTATACGATGAAAGCGCATTTTGGGCTCTCCTTACTTTCCATTTTCGTGCCTTTCTCGTCGATGATTATTATTTTCGTTCTTCGCAACCGAAATATTGTGGACTGGGAAGCTATTTTGCGCGCAAGAAGAGAAGCGTATATCCGCCAACAACAATATTATAATCAATACGGAAATCCTTATGGTAGACCCAACGGAAATCCTTATGGCAATCCCTACGGTAATCCGTATGGCAATCCTTACGGAGCGCCGCATAACGCGCCTAATCAAAATCCCAATTCAAACGCTGCTCCGCAGCCCCCGAAAAACGACGACCCGTTTGAAGAATTTGCATCGGATAGTTCCGCAAATACCACTTCGCAACAAAGCGGGGATTCGGATGGATTTTTCGATTAAAAGCTTGCGGCTTTGCCCTTTATAGTAAAACGCCTAAAATAAACAATTTCATATGGACGGAAAATAAGAAAAATTTATATTTTCCGTCTTTTTTTATGTAAAATAACTTTCAAACGGTTTACACAAAAAAAATACTGTGGTATAATAATGTAAAATATAATTGTTGATTATGTCAAAATAGGCTAATCTTTTGGCGTAATCGCTTGACAAAAGCAAGAAAACGGAGTGAAAACTATGTTGGAACACACGATTGCGGCGATTGCTACGCCACCTGGAAAGGGTGGGGTGGCTATTATCCGTATGAGCGGGAAAAATCCCCTTGAAATTGCAGAAAAAATGTTTATGCCCGTCGGGAAGACGAAGGTGGCTGATTTCGAGCCGTACCGTATGTATCCTGGCAGCATCGACGGGGGTAATTTCAACGATTTTGGGCTGTGCGTGTATTTCAAAGCTCCCGCCAGCTATACGGGGGAAGATATTATCGAATTTCAATGCCACGGCGGTGAAAACGTAGCCCGCGGTATTTTACGCCAAACCTTCCGCCACGGCGCAAAGCCTGCCGAGCGCGGCGAATTTACCAAACGCGCTTTTTTAAACGGAAAGCTCTCTTTGGCGGCGACGGAAGGGGTTGCGGATATGATAAACGGCGAATCGGACGCCGAAGTAAAGGCTGGGTATTTGCTGTACAGCGAAAAACTGACGGGTAAGGTGCGCAGTTTGCAAGACGAATTAAAGACGGTGCTTGCAGGGATTGACGTTTCGGTGGACTATCCCGAAGAAGACGTAGAAGAACAACACGTTGCCGAGCTTATCCCCGTCTTGCAAAAATTACAAGACGAAATTTCCGTCTTAACGGCAAGCTACGCCGTGGGTAAAAAGATAAAATCAGGGGTCACAGTAGCGATTTGCGGTAAGCCCAACACAGGCAAAAGCTCTCTTTTAAACACCTTGCTCGGTTATGACAAAGCCATTGTTTCGGGGGTCGCTGGTACGACGCGCGACGCGGTGGAAGGCGTTTTGGAAATCGACGGCAGAAAGTTTAATATCTACGACACGGCAGGGGTTCGCGAAAGTGTGGACGCCATTGAAAATATCGGTATCGAGCGCGCGGAAGCGATTATCCATTCGGCGGACGTAGCGGTATTCGTTGCCGATTATTGCGCGGGCGTAGACGAAGAAGACGCGCGTGTGCTGGAAATGGTAAAAGGGAAACCGCTTATTAAGGTTTTCAATAAAATCGATTTAAGCAAGGACGAAACGAATTCGGACGCGGACGTGTACACTTCCGCCGTTACGGGCGAAGGGATTGCCAAGCTCAAAAAGCTGTTGTATGAAAAGAGTTTTGGCGCGCGCGGGGAAGACGCTGCGTTTTTGATAGAAGAAAGACATTACGACGCATTGCAACGCGCGAAAGAAAGATTGCAAAAAGCGATTGCCGCTTGCCATATCGCGCAGCCGCTTGATTTGATAGGGATCGACGTCAAAGAAAGCTGGGACGCGCTTGGTGAAATTACGGGCGAAACGGCAACGGAAGCTATTATACAAGAAATTTTCTCAAAGTTCTGCGTGGGAAAATAAGATAAGGGGAAAGGCAGGGCAGTTATGGTCAATTTAGAATTATATAGGGTTTTTTATACGGTTGCAAAATGCGGCAGCTTAACGCGCGCCGCCGAAGAGTTGTATATTTCGCAACCCGCAGTTTCACAATCCATAAAACAGCTTGAAAATCAGCTTGGCGTTCCGCTGTTTGATAGACGCCACCGCGGTATGGAGCTTTCCGCGCAAGGCGGCAAAGTCATCTTCGCGGAAGTGGAGCGAGCGTTAGAGCTTTTACAGCAAGCGGAAAACCGTCTTGCGGAAACGCAGTCTTCCGCGGTTGGTACGATTCGCGTAGGCGCAAGCGATACTATTTTCGAATATTTCCTTGCGGACAAAATCGTCGAATTTCACGAAACGTTTCCCGCGGTAAAAATCGAGCTGATGGCAGATTTTACCCCCGACACGATTGAAAAACTCAAAGCCAACCGTTGCGACGTTGCTTTCGTAAATCTTCCCATTGAAGTGGACGAAGAGCTGGAATTAGAAGGCAACTGTATGCGTTTAAACGACGTATTTATCGCAGGCGAAAAATTTAAAGAGCTTGCCCAAGACGTCGTTTCCATATCGGAGCTTAAAAAATATCCGCTCATTTTAATGGATAAAAACACCGTAGCCCGTCGCTCGCTCGATAATTTTTTGGCTACGCTGGGGATTAAATTACAGCCTTCTATTGAAGTGGGCAGTTGGGATTTGATGAAACGGCTCGTGCAACGGGGTATGGGTATTGGGGTGATTCCCAAAGCATACGCGCAAGGTCGTTTGGATAACGGGGAGTTATACGAAGTGCAAACAGACCCCGTCCTTCCCGCTCGTTCTATCGGTATGCTTTTGCCGAAAAATCAGCCCGTATCTTACGCATTACAAAGCTTTATTCAATGCGTTCGCAAAGAAAACGAATAATCAAACTAAAAAACAGATAGACAATTTGTATAAGGAAAACTTATGGCAAAACCGAATAAACTTTTAAGAAATTTTTGTATCATCGCGCATATCGACCACGGAAAAAGCACCCTTGCGGACAGACTTATCGAACGCACGGGTCAGGTTTCCAAACGAGATATGGAAGAACAGCTTTTGGACAGTATGGACATTGAAAAGGAGCGTGGCATTACGATAAAGCTCACGCCCGTTAGAATGTACTATAACGCAAAAGACGGAAAAGAATACGAATACAACCTTATCGATACGCCTGGTCACGTTGACTTTACCTACGAAGTCAGCCGTTCTCTCGCTGCATGCGAAGGGGCAATTTTGGTTGTAGACGCTACGCAGGGTGTAGAAGCGCAAACGCTCGCCAACGTATATTTGGCGTTTGAAAACGATTTGGAAATTTTACCCGTTATCAATAAAATCGACCTGCCCAGCGCGCGCGTAGACGAAGTGAAAAAGGAAATCGAAGACGTCATCGGCTTACCTGCGGACGATATCCCTTGCGTTTCTGCAAAGGAAGGCACGAATATCGAAGATTTGTTGGAAGCAATCAAGGATTATTTCCCCGCGCCCGACGGTGATACGGACGAACCGTTAAAAGCGCTCATTTTCGACAGCTATTACGATAATTATAAGGGCGTAATTTTGTTTGTACGCATTATGGACGGAGCGGTAAAGGTTGGTGATAGAATTAAAACCTTCTTATCGACGGCTACCTACGACGTTACGGAAGTCGGCGCGTTCGCGCCCGGGCTTTTCCCGAAAGATTGCTTAAAAGCGGGGGAAGTTGGCTACATCGCGGCGTCCATCAAGTCCATTCAAGACGTAGCCGTAGGCGACACCGTTACGTGCGTAAGCAATCCCGCCAAAGAACCGCTGCCGGGGTATAAAAAGGTACAACCCGTGGTTTTCTGCGGTATTTATCCGTTGGACGGCAGTAAGTTCAACGATTTAAAGGACGCTATTTTAAAATTGCAATTAAACGACGCTTCGCTCATTTTCGAGCCCGACAATTCCGTTGCGCTCGGTTTTGGTTTTAGATGCGGCTTCTTGGGGCTTTTGCATATGGAAATTATCCAAGAGCGTATCGAGCGTGAGTTTAATTTGGATATTATCACCACCGCGCCGAGCGTAAGCTATCTTGTGCATAAAACCAACGGCGAAGAATTTTTCGTAGACAATCCTTCCCACCTTCCCGACGTTTCGGATATCGAATATATGGAAGAACCTATCGTCAAAGCGGAAGTGTACACGCCGCCCGATTATATGGGGCCGATTATGGACCTTTGCAAAGAAAAGCGTGGCGTGTTTAAAAATATGACTTACGTGGACGAACGCCGCGTGAAGTTGGAATACACCTTGCCCTTAAACGAAATCGTATACGATTTCTTCGACGGCTTGAAATCGAGAACGAAAGGGTATGCAAGCTTCGACTACGAACTTGCTGGCTATCAACGCTCCAAGCTCGTTCGCTTGGATATTTTGCTCAACGGCGAAATTTGCGACGCGCTTTCGACGATTGTATTTGAAGGCAGAGCCTATGAACGCGGCAGGACGCTTTGCGAAAACTTAAAAGACGCAATTCCCCGTCAGCTTTTCGAGATTCCCGTTCAAGCGGCGGTAGGCGGCAAAATTATTGCCCGTGAAACGGTTAAAGCAGTTCGAAAAGACGTTTTGGCGAAATGCTACGGCGGCGACATTACGCGTAAGAGAAAGCTTCTTGAAAAGCAAAAAGAAGGGAAAAAGCGTATGCGTAAAGTGGGAAGCGTAGACGTGCCGAGCGAAGTGTTTATGGAAATTTTAAAAACCAACAAGGATTAAAGGAGAATTATGGCAGGTATTTATATTCACGTGCCTTTTTGCAGACACAAATGCAGCTATTGCGATTTCACGTCTTTCCCTGATAAAATAGACTATGCCGAAGCGTATATGGCTTGCTTGTATAAAGAATTAAAAATGCGCGGCGAAGAGCTGAAAAATTACGAATTTGATACCGTATATTTTGGCGGCGGTACGCCTTCGTATATTCCGCCAAAGCTCATTTTGGGCGCGATGAACCAAATCCGCAACTGCTTCAAATTGACCAAGGATGCGGAAATCACGTTGGAATTAAACCCGGGAACAATCGGCGAAGCCAAGGTAAAAACCTATTTAGAAGCGGGCATCAACCGTTTTTCTATCGGCTTGCAAACGGCTATCGACGAACAGCTCTCTGATTTAGGGCGTATCCACAACGCCCGAGATTACGTGTATGCAACAAAGCTTTTAAGTGGACAAAATTTCAGTACGGACGTTATGCTGGGCTTGAAAAATCAAACCAAGGACGACGTCAAAAAGACGATAGAGCTTGCGGCGGCGTGTGGTTCAAAGCATATTTCGATGTACGCGCTTACGGTGGAAGACGGAACGCCCATCTACACCGATTATCTCAACGGTGAATTGCCCGATTCCGACGAAGTTGCCGATATGTACGAATACGGAAGGAAGCTGTTGGAAGAAAAGGGGTATAAGCGTTACGAAGTTTCCAACTTCGCAATTCCCGGCTATGAAAGCAGGCATAATCTTAATTACTGGAAGCGCGGCGAATATATCGGGGTTGGCGTTTCGGCAAGCTCGTTTATGTGCGGCAGAAGATTTACCAACACTTTCGATTTGGACGAATATATGAAGTGTATCATTTCCAATTTCTATCCCGCAGTCACCTGCGAAGAAGTGGAAGAAAAGGAAGCGAAGTTCGAATTTATTATGCTCGCTTTGCGCACTTCCTACGGCGTTTCTATGCAAGAATACAAAGAAAAATTTGGAACGTCTTTGGCGGAAGATTTCCCCAACGCCTTAAAAACGTCAGTGAAATATTTACAGCTTGACGGCGATATTTTGAAAATCAAAGACGAGTATTTGTACGTGCAAAACTCCGTCTTAATGCCCTTTATTGAAGAGATAGAACAATGAGAATTTTAATTATTCGCCACGGCGACCCCGATTACGAACACGACACCCTGACGGAAAAAGGGCATCGCGAAGCCCAACTTTTGGCTGATAGATTAGGGAAAGAAAAAATTGATTATTTCTATTCGTCCCCGCTTGGCAGGGCGAAGCTTACTTGCGAATACGTCGCCAAAGCCCACGGTAGAGAACAAGACGTTGTCATTAAAGACTGGCTGATGGAGTTTGGCTGTTTGCATACTTTGCCTACGGGACAAAGCAGGTATAACTTTTGGGATTTGCTGCCTGAGTTTTGGACAAAGCGCCCTGAAATGTTTGACTTTGAAGCTTGGAAAGAACAAGATTTTTACACAGCGGCGGGCTTGGATAAAGCCTATCAAAAAATTATTGACGGTTTAGACGGGCTGTTACAATCGCACGGCTATACCCGTAAAGGTAAATTCTATGAAACAGAGCAGGGGAATCACGACACGATAGCGTTCTTTTGTCATTTTGGCTTGGAAACCGTTTTGCTTTCTCATCTTTTTAATATCTCTCCGATACTGTTAAGTCACCATTTTACAGCGCTTACCAGCTCGGTAACCACTTTGTACACGGAAGAACGCCGAAAGGGCAAGGCGGTTTTTCGCTGTTGCGGCTTTGGCGATACGGGGCATTTATACGTAGGGGGCGAAGAACCTTCTTTTTCGGCTCGGTTTTGCGAAGTGTACGAAGACGATACGCGTCACGATTAATGACAAAAAAATAAAAATCAAGGGGGCAGGTACGCAATGAATACGAAAAAACATATTCAAGTAGCCGCTGCATTGCTTTTTTATGATGGCAAAATTTTCGCCACAAGACGGGGGGATTCTCCCTATTCGTACGTGGCGCATAAATTAGAATTTCCGGGCGGCAAAATAGAAGCGGGCGAGCGCGGCGAAGACGCGGTAAAAAGAGAATTAGAAGAAGAACTCGATATGCGCGTAAAGGTGGGCGGATTGTACGCAAGCCACACCTACGAATATCCCGACTTTATCATTACGCTTTGGCTGTACGAATGCGAAATGCTTTCCGACTTTGTATTAAAAGAACACGAAGGCTATGCGTGGATATCGCCCAAGGATTTAGACGAAACGGACTGGGCTCCCGCCGACGCGGATATTTTGGCAAGCTTAAAACGGGTATTTGGCGAATAACGGAGAAAAGAATGAAACCATTACAAAACAACAACTTCATTTTCATCGGTATGCCCGGTTGCGGGAAAAGCACGATAGGTATTGAAGTGGCGGAAATTATCGGCTATGGCTATATCGACAGCGACAGCGTCATCGTTGCGCGCGAAGGCAAGCGTCTTTCCGATATTATTGCGGAAGTAGGCAAAGATGGCTTTTTGGATATCGAAGCGAAAATCAATTCCGAGCTCGCGGCAAGCCGTTGCGTCATCGCTACGGGCGGCAGCGTTATTTATCGTGATTTTGCTATGCAAAAGCTGAAAAAGCTTGGCAAAATTGTGTATTTAAAGCATAAATTCGCTACCATTGAAAAACGGCTTGGCGATTTAAAAAAGCGTGGCGTCGTGTTAAAAGAAGGGTTTACTTTGCAAGATTTGTACGAAGAACGCGCGCCTTTATATGAAAAATACGCGGATATCACCATCGAATTAGAAGACGAGCCCTTGCAAAATACCGTGGCGAGAGTAATTAAAGCAATTCAATGATAATTATGCAAGCAAAAAACGTACAACAACTGAATATAGCCATATTCGGCGCGGGCGCAATGGGAACGACGCTCGGCGCGTTTTTAAGCAAGGGCGGTTTGAAAAACGTGCATTTAATAGCGCGTAACCCTAACCACG
>JBGVRC010000080.1:0-4315 GCA_045128055.1 Candidatus Scatosoma sp.
CCGTCGAAGCCGTTTTGCGTTATCGTTATTTCTTCCACAATAGTATTGTATGCCGTAAAAACAAAATTATTTATCCCTTTTTACAATTTCCATTGACAAAGCAGGGCTTTTTCCGCTTGACTTGCTATCAAAAATACATTATAATAAATAGACAATATTTAAAGAACGCTACGCTGTTTTTTATATAGCGGAGCGATTCGGAGGTTTTTAGCAGTATGGATATGAAATCCGTAGAAAAGAAATGGCAGGCGAAATGGGAAAAGACCAAAGCCAACGTTTTCAACAAAAAGAACATCGATAAAAAAATGTACGTATTGGAAATGTTCTCCTACCCTTCCGGCGCAAAATTGCACGTAGGGCATTGGTATAATTACGGCCCTACCGATTCTTACGCCCGTTTTAAGAAAATGCAAGGCTATGAAGTATTCCAACCCATGGGCTTCGACGCTTTCGGCTTGCCTGCGGAAAATTATGCAATCAAGACGGGGATTCACCCCAAAGATTCCACCGAAATGAACATCGAAACGATGGAAGTTCAGCTCAAAAATATGGGCGCTATGTTCGATTGGTCGGCGGAAATGGTAACCTGCGAAGAAGAGTATTATAAATGGACGCAATGGTTGTTTATCCAGCTTTATAAAAAGGGACTTGCGTATCGCAAGGAAGCCCTTGTCAACTGGTGCCCTTCCTGCGAAACCGTCCTTGCCAACGAACAGGTTATCGGCGGCGAATGCGAACGTTGCGGCTCTACCGTGCTTCGTAAGGATATGACGCAATGGTTCTTGAAAATCACCGATTACGCGGAAGAGCTTTTAAAGGATTTGGAAGGTCTTGACTGGCCGGAAAAAACCAAGCTTATGCAAAAGAACTGGATCGGCAAATCCACGGGTTGCGAAATCAACTTCGAATGTGAAACGGGGGATATGATCACCGTATTCACCACCCGTCCCGACACCGTGTTCGGCGTAAACTACGTCGTGCTCGCGCCTGAACATCCCCTTGTGGAAAAATTAAAAGCGGCGCACCCCGAACGCGCGGCGGACATCGACGCGTACGTACGTTACGCAGCCGAAGCCAACGACATCGACAGACTTTCCACTACCCGTGAAAAGACGGGTACGTTTACGGGCGCGTACGCCACCCACCCCTTGACGGGCAAAACCTTGCCTATCTACCTTGCGGACTACGTTTTGTATTCCTACGGTACGGGCGCGGTTATGGCGGTTGCGGCGCACGACGAACGCGACTACGCGTTTGCCACCAAGTACGGCTTGCCCATCACCCAAGTTATCCAAAAGGTAGGCGGCGAAACCTTGCTTCCCTACTGTGAAGACGGCATTTTGGTGAACAGCGGCTCGTTTGACGGACTTTCGGGCGACGAAGCGCGCGACGCCATCGCCGTACACCTTTCCAAAATCGGCAAAGGCGGCAGAAAGGTAAACTATCGTCTTCGCGATTGGTCGGTATCCCGTCAAAGATACTGGGGCGCGCCTATCCCTATGGTATATTGCGATAAGTGCGGCACCGTTCCCGTTGCGGAAAAAGATTTACCCGTAAAACTTCCCTACGACGTAGAATTCCGTCCCACGGGCAAATCCCCCCTTGCTTCGCACGCAGGGTTTATGAACTGTTCTTGTCCCCAATGCGGCGGCAAAGCAACCCGCGACCCCGACACCTTGGACACCTTCGTATGTTCCAGCTGGTATTACTTACGCTATCCCGAAGCGCATAACGACAAACAGCCGTTTACGCCTGAATACGCAAACAAAATGCTCCCCGTAGACGTTTACGTCGGCGGCAGCGAACACGCTTGTATGCACCTTTTGTACGCGCGTTTCATCACCAAGGCTTTGCGAGATATGGGGTATTTGAATTTCAGCGAACCCTTCAAGCGTCTTGTACACCAAGGCATCATTTTAGGGCCTGACGGCAACCGTATGTCTAAATCGCACGGCAACGTCATTTCCCCCGACGTCTACGTAGACGAATACGGCTCGGATATGTTCCGTTTGTATTTGATGTTTGGTTTCAGCTATACCGAAGGCGGACCTTGGAACGACGACGGCATCAAATCTATTGCGAAGTTCGCCGACAGAGTAGAACGTATCGTCCGCAAAGCGATTGAGTTGAAGGTAGACGAAAAAGCGCCCGTGCCTTCCCTTGGCAAGGACGAAAAAGCGCTCAACTACGCGAAGCATTACGCGATTAAAAATATGACGCGCGATATCGAAGCGTTCTCGTTCAATACGGCGGTTGCAAGATTGATGGAATACGTCAACGCTATGCAAAAATACGAAACGGAAACGTTAGATAAAAACGTCGTGTTCTATAAAGGCTGCGCGGAAGACCTTATCCGTATGATTGCGCCCTTCACCCCCCACTTCGCGGAAGAGCTTTGGGAAGCTTGCGGACATAAGAGCTCCGTATTTGAAGAAAGCTATCCCGAAGTCGACGAACAAGCGCTCGTAAAAGACGAAGTAGAATACGCAATTCAAATCAACAGCAAAATCAAGGCGAAGCTGATGATTGCGGAAGGCTTGTCGGACGAAGATATCCAAGCAACCGTATGCGCGTACCCCGAAATTGCCGAACAAATCGCAGGCAAGACGGTGAGAAAGTGCATCATCGTAAAAGGCCGTTTGGTAAACCTTATCGTCGGCTAATTGCATAAAAATATAACTCCTATCCACCACGGATAGGAGTTTTTGTTTTGCACGAATTATTTTTCCACGTAGATATACCCAAAGGCGTTCGGACCCCAATGCGCCGCTACGGCAGGGTCGATATTGTCCTTTTCAATCATCGCCTTTTGATATTCTTCTTTCGTTTTGCCGATCAGCTCGTCCAAATTGCCCGTCGCGTAGGTATAGGACGGAACAATGGGGTACCGCGCGTCGCATTTTTCCAGCTCGGTTAAGATATATTTCATCGCGTGCCTAAGCCCCAGCGTCTTCCCCACGGCTTTTACCGTATGCTTTAATTCGATAATCGGCTTTATTTTTAAAACCGAGCCAACCACCCAGCCGGCTTTGCTCAATCTGCCGCCCTTGTGCAAATAATCCAAGGTTTCGGGCACAGCCAAAACGCGTATTTTAGGAATAAGCTCGTTGAGCTTATTTTCCACAAAATCCAAGGACTCGTCCAAATATTTATTCGCTCCGCGGACAAGGATTTTCATACCGCCCACCGCCGTTTTGGAATCGATAACACGCACGCGCGGGTTATTTTCAAAGAGCATACGCAAAGCGTTGTACGTACCCGATATTCCCGAAGAGAGCGTCAATATGATGACGTCGTACCCTTCGTCGATATATTTTTGCACTTTTTGCTCCGCTTCATCCAAGGACGGCAACGACGTTTTGGGAAAAATCTTGTCGCTTATCAACGCCTGATAAAAAACGTCCATCGACAAGTTCTCTCCGTCCAAGTATTCTTTCTCCCCTAACAGAATTTTTAAGGGTAACACTTCCACGCCATAATCCGCTCTTTCTTCCTTTTTAATACTGCTGCCCGAATCCACAAAAATCTTAATCATCAAAACGTACCTTTCCTATTTTCCTATCCCTTATTTTTCAAAAAACGCAAAGCCTACCGCGCCGGGGCCAACGTGCGTACCGATGGTTGCGCCCACTTGGTATCTTGGTAATTCTTGCGTATAGCCCTGCCAAAGCGCCGCGCTGTCTTTTATATATTTTTCCAAAATATCCGTGCCTATACCCGACCACAGCGTACCAAGCGGCATAGAAAAGTCAATCCCGTTGGATTCTTGAATGAGTTTATTTAATAAATTATTGCCTTTTCTCGGCCCCATCGCTTTGCCAAGCAACTTCACTTCGCCGTTGACGACGCCAACTACGGGTTTTATGGAAATCAGCTCGCCAGCAAAGGCTGCTACGCTGGAAATCCTGCCCCCTTTCTTTAAATACTCCAAAGTATTGACCAACGCGATGATTTTGATTTTTTCTTTCTTTTCTTCCAGCAAAGCCACGATTTCTTGCGCCGAAAGTCCTTTTTCAATCAATTCCAAAGCATATAAACCCAACAAACGCTCGCCCACGGCGGCGTTTAAGCTGTCGACCACACGTACCCTGCCGTTATATTTTTCAGCCCCTTCCACCGCGCTTCTATACGTACCCGAAAGCTTGGAAGAAATGGTAATGACAATAAGCTCGTCCTGCTCTCCAAGGTTTTTTTCGTATTCTTCTTCCCAGCGATAGGCGTTGATAAGGCTGGTTTTGGGCAACACCGCGCTTTCTATCAATTTTTCATAAAATTCGTTGGGGGATAAATCCACGCCGTCGTAATATTCTTCTTC
>JBGVRC010000081.1:0-7946 GCA_045128055.1 Candidatus Scatosoma sp.
TTTTTATAACGTTCGCTTTTACAGGTTGCACCCGTCGCTAATACGTAGACCGTTCCCCCCGCTCTTGCCGCAGGCAAAACGGCAGGCTCCGCCCCGATAATCGGAAAAGAAAATTTCTTTCGCAGTTCTTCCGCGCATACCGCCGTCACCGTATTGCAGGCAAGCACAACGGCCTTTACTTTCAAACGACGAAATTTTCGCATTGCGGCAAAGGTGTATCGCCTAATACGTTTTTTCGATTTATTCCCATACGGCGCGTGCGTATGGTCGCCATAATAATAAAATACTTCATTTTTACACGTTTGACGACACGCAGCCAAAACGGTTAAACCGCCTATTCCGCTGTCAAAAACCCCTATCCCACCTTTTGGTATACGCATATCTACTCCTAAATGGTAAATTTTTTTAAATTTTTATGCTTTTTCCCGTTTTTTCATTAAAAAACAGTTTACTTTCAAAAAAAATTATGTTAAAATAGTTTTCGCAGTTTGAATTGATTAAGAAAAATTGGAATAAATAAGGAGATCATTATGCCTAATATTAAATCCGCAAAGAAAAGAGTTTTGGTTATCGAAAAGAAGACCATGAGAAACAAAGCAGTTAAGTCCGCGTTGAAAACGCAGGTAAAGAAATTCCTTGCAGCTGTTGAAGCAAACGACAAGGAAGCAGCAACCAAGCTTTACCCTGAAACCGTTTCCGCAATCGACAGCGCTGTTACGAAAGGTGTTCTTCATAAGAATAATGCCAACAACAGAAAGGCTAAGCTTGCAAAGAAACTTGCTGCATTAAACTAAAACTTTTATAGTATCTATCATATTATAGATATGAGGGTCTGCCAATCGGTAGACCCCTTTTTTCGTGCATATTATTTTCGCCGTTTCCCGCGCTTTTTGGGGATTAGGCGAATTTTTTATTATTTTTAATAAAATATTGTATTTTCCCCTTTCAAACATTTGACATCTTTTCATATTTTACATATAATTATATTCGCTCGAAGTTTATTTTAACTAAACTTTTGGTTTATTTTTAACAAACCGTTCTGCGGAATAGGTAAAACAAAGCCAAAAGTTTACAAATACTAAACTTTCAACGCGTTTTACGCGTTTTGGAGACCTATTATGGATTTAGGAAAAAAAATAAAACAAATGCGAAACCAAAAAGGTTTAACGCAGGAAGAATTGGCGGATAGATGCGAATTAACCAAGGGATACATATCGCAGCTTGAAAACAACTTAAACAGCCCGTCGATTGCTACGCTTACCGATATTTTATCAGCGCTCGGCAGCGACTTATCCGAATTTTTCCGCGAAGAAAAGGAAGAAAAGGTCGTCTTTACAAAAAATGAATTTATTGAAAAAGATTCGGAAGGCGTTTGTTTAAACTGGCTAATTCCAAACGCGCAAAAAAATATGATGGAACCCATTCTCGTTGAGTTGACGGAAGAAACGGCTACACCGCTGGATATTCCCCACGAAGGCGAAGAGTTTGGCTATGTTTTAGAAGGAAAAGTCGCCATTGTTTTGGGAAACACCCATCATGTTTGTAAAAAAGGCGAAGCTTTTTACTATGAAGCAAGCAAACCGCACTATATCGTCAACAAAGGGAAAAGCAAGGCGCGGTTTTTGTGGATTTCCACACCACCCAATTTCTAATATATTCTTAATAAACACACAAGAGAACAGCGGGAGATTACGATTATGGCTCAAAGCAAAAATAAATCCAATCATATAATTGAATTAAAAAACGTTTGCAAGGAATTTGACGGCATATCCGTCGTGGAAGATATCAGCTTTTACGTGAGAAAAGGCGAGTTTGTCACCTTCCTTGGTCCGTCTGGTTGCGGAAAAACAACCACCTTGCGTATGATTGCAGGCTTCGAATTACCTACGAGCGGACAAATCTTATTAAACGGACAAGATATAAGCGCGCTTCCCCCGAATAAGCGCCCCGTCAATACCGTTTTCCAAAAATACGCGCTTTTCCCCCACTTAAACGTGTTTGATAACGTTGCTTTTGGGTTGAAATTAAAGCGCGTGGAAACGACGTTTGTCGATAAAAACGGTAAGGAAAAAATCAAATTAAAGAAGTTACCCAAAGCCATCATCGCCGAAAAGGTAAATAAAGCCCTTGAAATCGTTGACTTAGCAGGCTTTGAAAAACGTAGCATCTCTACCCTTTCGGGCGGACAGCAACAACGTATCGCTATTGCACGCGCTATCGTAAACGAACCCGAAATTTTGCTTTTAGACGAACCGCTTGGCGCGCTCGACTTAAAGATGCGTAAGGAAATGCAGTTGGAATTAAAGGCAATGCACAAACGTTTGGGTATCACCTTTATTTACGTAACGCACGACCAAGAAGAAGCCCTTACAATGTCGGACACCATTATCGTTATGTCGGACGGTACCATTCAACAAATCGGAACGCCTGAAATGATTTATAACGAACCCGAAAACACCTTCGTAGCCGACTTCATCGGCGAAAGCAATATTTTCACGGGCGTTATGCCCAAAGATGGTCAAGTCCGTTTCTGCGGCAAGGCATTTACTTGTCTTGACGGCGGCTTTGAAAAGGACGAACCCGTCGACGTAGTTGTTCGCCCCGAAGACGTGGTTATTACCACCCCCGAAGACGGCATATTAAAGGGCAAAGTTACATCCGTCGTATTCAAGGGCATTCATTATCAAATCCTTGTGCAATGCGGTAGATATGAAATTGAAATTCAAAGCACAACCGCACCTACGCTCGGCTCTACCGTAGGCTTAACCATAGCCCCCGACGGTATTCACGTTATGAAAAAGATTTTCCGCGTAAATAAATTCTCGGGTATTATCACAAAACACAATACCGTAGAATTTGGCGACGGCGAATTTGACTGCGACGTTACGCAGCTTTATCCGGGCAGTCATCTTGACGAAGAAGGCTATCTCATCACCGCCAAAGGTGAAAAAATTGATTTGACGGATACGGAAGTAAACGTGGAAGTTGGTTTGCACGACATTACAATGAGCGACAACCTTGACGAAGGCGGCGCAAGGGGCAATATCATTTCGCTTATTTATAAGAGCGAATATTATCGTTACATCGTGCGTACGGAAAACGAAGAAGATTACGTGCTTGCCTGCGAAGATTTGTGGAATGAAAACGACCTTGTCAGCTTGAGCATACCCAAAGATAAGATTAAACTCACCTTAAAGCTTGCGGAGGGTACGAAATAATGACGAAAACGAAATTCAGACCGCGCTTTTCGCGCAAGTTGCTTGCAATCCCCTACGGATTGTTTTTAGCAGTTTTCGTCGTAATTCCGCTGTTCATTATCGTCTTTTACGCCTTTACCGACGATAACGGCTCTTTTTCGTGGAATTACGTAAAATATTTTTTCAGCGAAGACGGCAACAACTTTTGGGACTTTTTCACTTCTTCTAATTTCAAAACGATTATTCGCAGTCTTTTTATTGCAACGGCAAGCACGCTGATTTGCTTACTGATTGCCTATCCCATTGCGTATATCATCGCAAAAAGCAAAATAAAAAACAAATCCGCATTGCTTTTAATGTTTATCGTGCCGATGTGGGTAAACTTCGTGCTTCGCATCAACGCTTTAAAAGAATTGCTTGACTGGATTGGCATATATAACGCTTCTAATACCTGGAATATGTTTAATACCATTCTCGGTATGGTCTACGACTTTTTGCCGTTTATGATTTTGCCTATCTATACAACGATTATTAAAATTGATAAAAGCTACACCGAAGCCGCCCAGGATTTGGGCGCAACAGGCGCAAAGGCTTTTCTTAAAATTACCCTTCCCCTTTCCAAAGCTGGGATAATGAGCGGCGTTTCTATGGTTTTTTTACCTTCGATGACCAACTACGTCGTATCCAACTATTTAACAGAACACAACGTAAAAATCATCGGGAAGCTTATCGACGACTACTTCACCAACGATTTATGGCACGACGGCTCGTTCATCGCGCTTGTTTTGCTCTTATTTATGTTTTTGATTACTTGGCTTACTGGCGGTTTTGAAGCCGATGAACACGCAAACGCGCGGGGGACTTCGTTATGGTAAAATTGAAAACAATTTTGAAATGGTCTTTCATAGCCCTTGCTCTTTGCTTTATTTATGCTCCCATTCTCTTTTTGACCGTATACAGCTTTAATGCAAGCGATACCATTGAAATGGGTTGGCAGGGCTTCGATTGGACGCATTATCAATATTTCTTTAACTTTGACAACGAGCCTATTCAAGTGGTATCGCAAACCATTATGCTCGCACTTGTCGTAGCACTCACTTCCACTATTCTCGGCACGATCGGCTCAATCGGGATTTATTATTCGCGCAAACGTGTAAAAAACACCCTTTCCGCAATGAATCGTATTCCTATTATAAACGCCGAAGTTGTAACTGCTATTGCCTTTGCTTTATTTCTATCTTTTTTCAGTATTGATAAAAATACGTTTATCCCCTTGATTATAGGACAAACGATTTTATGCACTCCATTTGTAGTGCTTTCCATTATTCCTAAACTCAAACAAATGGATAATAATCTTTACGAAGCGGCGCTTGACCTTGGCGCGTCCCCTACGAAAGCTTTGTTCTCGGTTGTCATTCCACAAATCTTACCGGGGATTTTGGCTGGTTTTATGCTTTCGATTACCTTGTCTTTGGACGATTACGTAATCGCGGCGTATACTAAACCCAATACATTCCAAACAATCAGCACGCATATTTACGGTTTAAGCAAAAACAATATACAAGGTCCTACCATCAAAGCAGCGTACTGGGCTTTTACGGCTATTATCTTCTTGATTATCGTAATCGCCGTAATTTCCACCAACATTCTTTCCTATAAAAAACAAGGAGCTAAAAAGAAATGAGAAGAAAAATATGTAACGTTCTTTCTATCGCCTTGCTCCTTTCCACTCTGCCCCTTGGCGCTTGTACAAGCAACGAAGGCCCCGTTGGATTTAAGGAAAACGTTTTACGCGTAGCAAGCTGGGACGAATACATTGATATGGGCGGCGAAGAGAGCTATTATTACGATGAAAATGAAAATCCGAACGTAGCCCCCATCTATGAAGAATTTGCCGATTGGTACTATGACCAAACGGGCACTCGTATTACCGTACAATACATTCCCTTGCAAGACAACGAAACGATGTATAACAAGATTAAAATGGGCGATAAGTACGACTTACTTTGTCCATCGGAATATATGGCGCAAAAGTTGAAAAAAGAAGGCTATTTACAGGCGTTCCCAGACACATTCTTCGACAGCAGTAAAGAAGGAAATTATTACGCGCAAAACGTTTCCCATTATACAAGCGAGACCTTTATAAACGAAGCCGATTTAACAGGCTATATGGCAGGTTATATGTGGGGAAGCACGGGTTTTGTCTACAATCCCTATAAGATAGGCAATTCTATTGACGAAGCGCGAGAAATTATGAAGAGCTGGAATTGCTTAACATCCAGCGCTTGCAAACGAAAAATTACTGCAAAAGATAATGCGCGAGATTCTTATTTTATGGGTTTAGGTTTGTATTATGAGCAAGAGTTATTACAGCTTAAATCCCAGTTCGACCAAGGTATTATAACGCAAAAAGATTACAAAGAAATGTTATATAAGAAGATGAACGACACGACCGCTGCTACCGTACAGCAGGTACGCCCCCATCTAACCCAAGCTCGCAAGAATTTATACGGTTTGGAAACAGATGAAGGCAAAATGAACCTTGTAAGCGGTAGAACAAACGCAGCGTATCAATGGAGCGGCGACGCCGTATTCATCCTTGACCAAGCTGAAGACGAAGCCGATTTATTGCTTGAATACAGTATTCCCGAAGCCACGTCTAATATTTGGTTTGACGGTTGGGTCATGATGAAGGGCGCAAACGTAGATTTGGCTACCGCCTTTGTCAACTACGTATCTATGGCAGAAAACGCCGTAAGAAACATGTATTATATCGGTTATACAAGCTGTTTAGGCGGCGAAGATGTATATAATTACGTAAGCGAAACGTACAGTGCTGACGAAGAATGTGAAGAAAATACTGTGGAATATGATTTGTCCTACTTCTTCGGCGAAGAATACGAACCCTTAATCGTTCCTGAATCACAACAACGTAGACAACTCTTTGCCCAATACCCCACCTATGAAACCACACATCGTCTTATCGTAATGCAATATTTCAAACCTGACGACAATGAACGCGTAAACCGAATGTGGAATAACCTTAAATAAACATAAAAGCCTTCCCCTTCATAGCGGAGAAGGCTTTTCTATTACTATGCCTAACATAATTATTATGCGACGCATACTACTTTTATCTCCTATTATGCCACACATAGGTATTATGTGTGGCATAGCACCTCTTTTTTTATAAAATAAACGGTAAAACTCACTTCTTTGTAGGATTTACCGCTCTTTTATCTATTCTTTGCTATTATTCCTTATTTTCACTTGGTTTTACACCTAAATCCGCATATAAACACACTCTTTCCTGCTCGGAATACGTCCACGTCTTATATACAACAAATAATCCAACAACTACACTTACAATCAGCATCGTAATCACTGTTCCTAAATCAAAAACGACGCCGTTGCCTAACCCTAAATCCTTTTCCGCTCCAAATAATAAACCGCAGAAGTTGTATACCCCATGTACAGCCGCGCAACAAAATATATTTCGTGTTTTTATCAAACAAAAAGCAAATAAACCACCGGTAAGTACGGTATACAAGATTTGAACGGATATACCGTTTACGACATGCGCCAAACCAAATACAGCCGAAGAAGTTACATAGGTATAAATAAAACCTTTTTTATTTTTTGGAAATAAACCTGCAATTATACTGAAAATGACGCCACGGAATATACACTCTTCGAATAACCCCACCGCAAGACAGTATCCGCCAAACAATAAAAAGTCTATCCACTCTGTTCTTGTAAGCGACATTTTTCCATGAAAATATGCGCTAAATTGAAAATTATCAATCGCAATGATGAAACACGGGATTAAATATATCCACACTTTTGAAAAGTTGCCATATAGCTTTATATTTAAACGCCGCAACAATAAAATAGCCGCGATAGCGCCACAGCCCTGCTGTATGATTTTGGATAATAACGCATTCCGTAAAGAATCTGCCAAATATTCCACCTTTACAAAATCCAAGGCAAGCATCGCAGCGCACAGTATTGCAATAAGTAGTATTTCTATGCGATTGTAAACTTTATTTACTGTTCTCATATCATCTTATAATCTCTATATCAAAATATTGTTCTTGGAAAGCTGTTTGCTCGATAATCTGCTCGTTTGTTACCTTGTCGCCATCTTTAACAACAATCCATTTATCTTCCACATCATTTTTACGATGGATAATCGCAACAACCACTCCGTTAAAGCGTTTTATTGGCTTATTTTCGCCTAATACGTAGCAATCCTGACACTCACCGTCACCAGCAATTATTTCACGAATATAGCCGTAATTCACGGGATAAATCGTATTATTATATTTGGGGTGTGCGCTACCAAGCGGCCTATCTATCATAACACACACCTTTTTATTTAAGACGTCTTTGTTTTTGTTCATATTATTATTGTATCAATATACAAGGATTTTGTCAAGCATAACGTATACAAACAAAAAAACAGCTTATCCATTTGGATAAGCTGCTCTTTTGTTCTATTAATGGAAATTTCTCAAAGATTATTTAAGAATCTTGGAGATAACACCGGAACCAACTGTTCTACCACCTTCACGGATAGCGAAACGAAGACCTTCTTCCAAAGCAACGGGCTTAATAAGAACAACCTTCATATCGATGTGGTCACCAGGCATAACCATTTCTACGCCTTCGGGAAGTTCGATCATACCGGTAACGTCCGTCGTACGAAGGAAGAATTGAGGTCTGTAATGGTTGAAGAATGCGGTATGA
>JBGVRC010000082.1:0-15052 GCA_045128055.1 Candidatus Scatosoma sp.
ACCGAACATTTAATAAGTGAATAAAGTATATTCTAGGCGAGAGTTTCTCGTTTTTTCAGCATGCCTTTTGGCGGTTGAAAAATGTAAAAATTTCACAAAATTGATTAGGCGTTTTTCTTGACAACTGTTATAGTTAGCTCTCTACTTCCGTTTTACCGTACGATTTTACACCGTACGCCAACCCTGTACTTTGCGCCACAAAATCACAGCCCGCGCGATATACAGTTGCCGTATGGTCACCCGTTAAATATGCATAGCCGGGAATAAGAGTGCCTTCCGAAATGGTCACGTTACTGCCAACCCCAAACACAACTTTCCCCGCGTCGATTGCCGCATTCCAAGTAGTAGGATCTGCGTGCATATGGAAACGCAACTTATACTTAGGCGCACCGCCCCCGCTGTTTACGTCAAAGGCATTTTCCCAAACCCCAGTACAACCTAATTCTGCAAGCGTGTAGCCGTTTATTTTGACTTTATTAAAAAAGTCGAAATTTCTAAACATTGTGGGCATATCGTCCGCAGTCGTATCGTATGCCACGCCTTGCGCTTCCGTCGTCGTATCAAGTTGCGACATAGTAACGATGAGATAAAAATTACCATTTGGAGCGTAGCAATCGTCTATGTACGCCATAAATGCATTATCTACCGTCGTGTACGTCGTTTCCGCTTCCGCCGTCGTAGTCGGCGCGGACTTAGGCAAGGAAATCGCTACGCCAAAAATCAGCGCAAAGCTCATTACAAGCCCTAACAAGAAGGTTATCAAAGTTTTTCTTGCTTTTGCCATCTTTTTTCTCCTTAAATCTTTCTATCTTGCTTTTATTTTCCTTTTGTTTTTTATCATACCCGCATTTTTGCAATGCAATTTTTGCACGAACAAAAATACGCTATAATAATCATTCCGCAAATATTATATTTTATAATATTTCGCTTGTCAATACGAAAAATTACGGACTTTATCACATTTTTTGCCATAAATCGTTGTCGCAGACAAAAAAAGAAAGAAGCGGCGTTTTCGCCGCTTCTTATCCGTAAAATTTTATAGAATACAATTCTTTTTTTGCTGGCAAGCCGCGCCAAAAAACACTTTCAACCCGTACCTGCCTATGGCATTTTACCATTTACCGCTTTTTTGCGATATATGCGTTAAGCCACTTGACCCCAATCCAATTTTCCGTCTTTTTCACCGCAATAATAGATATAAGCGTCCTTAATCGCGCCGTCCGTTTCAGACAATACGATAACGCTACCGCCAATCAAAGACTTCCAAGAAGCTTGCGGTCTACCCGAAATCCCCGTCACAACGCCGCTCGGTTCAATGCAATTAAAACGGTCGTATTGGCTGGATTTTTGACCAAATTGGAAGCGGATACCTTCGTATACTACGCTCGCGCTGTTGCAGTGTTCGTGACCAACGAAAATCGAGTCAACGCCCATACGCTTAAAGCCTTCGTATACTTGGTTGGAAGAATCCCATTCCCCCTTCAAATCTCTACCGATATACCCGAAATCGCCTTCCGCTTTATTTTCCAAAAGGTCGATATTGATATCTTGGCTTTGTTCCCCCGCTTTAAAGCCGTATTTGCCGTACGCTTCCGCAAAGGAATGTTGCTGAATATGGTATGCAAACGAAAGCTTGGTTTCGGGAGATACTTCCTTTAAAATTTCAATTTGCTTGGTATACCAATCGATTTGGTCTTGCTTAAAGCCTACCGTTTGAACGCTATGCCCGTTGGCAAGCGTAGCTTCGCTTGCGTTGCCATAGCCGTTGGTGTCCATCATATAGAAGACGCGCGTCAATTTATCGCCCTGCACAATCCCCACCGAATAGTTGCCGTTGCCCGTCAATTCTTTTTGGTCAAATAAGCAATATTCCGCATTTTCCAGCTGTTCGCATTGCCAATCTACACCCATCTTGCTTTCCGCATCGTGGTTGCCATAAATAGGCGCCCAAGGGATTTCAAAGCTATCCATAAAGTTGACAAACGAAGTCCAAACGCTGCCGTTATCGTCAAACTCACCGTACACGTTATCCCCCGTGAGCAAAATAAGGTCGGGGTTCGTCGCGTTAATGACTTCGGTTAAGTAATTATAGCAGCGTTCTTCAATTTGGTCGGTTGCCCAAAACGCCTTATCTACGCCGTCGCGACCGGGACGAATTTGCCCCGCGTCGATAATTTGCGTATCGGTGAGCTGCAACACGATAGGGTCGCGCCCCGCAGGAACTTCCACGATAAAATCGGGAATGTTCAACAAGGAATACGCAATCGTATCTTCCACGGTAATTTTCTTTCTACCGTTTTCGTCTTTAAAATGCCCTTTGCAATCGCTGCAAGTCCAATGCTCCTTCACGCCGTTTTGCTTACCGTCCACGGGAACTGCTTCCACGTGTTGCAAAGCATGCGGAGTAGACGGCAAAATCAACTGCGAATCTTCCACGCGCGTAGTGCAGGCTTCGTCTTCAAAGACGCGCGTACAAGACGTACAGGTCCAAGAATCCTTTTTACCGCTCTTCACGCAAGTAGGCGCTAAACCGTCGTTTTTTACGGGGGTATGCGCAAGCTTGGGAATCACCGTTTCTTCCAAGGTCACTTTTTTCGTTGCGCCCGCGTCCAAATAATATTCTCCGCAGTATTCGCAATGCCAATACGCCAAGCGACCGTCTTTTAAGCAGGTAGCTTCTCTCGCGGAAAGCTTGATAAGCTCGTGCTCGCACGGAATTTCAGGCGTCGAGCCCGACGCGCTCTGTCCACCGCCGCCGCAAGCCGAAAACAAACACAGCGCCGCCAATCCCACGCTCAACAAAGTTTTGCGCATTTTACCACTTCTCATCTTCATTCTCCTTTTCGCAAGCTTCGCCGCTCCGTCCAACGAAACGGCAAATCGCCCCATATGATTATATGGTTTTATTTATTATATCCCATAAAACTTCGTTTGTCAATGGTAAAATTTATTTTTATTATTGCATTTCTTGTCATTTCGCCCCAACTCCCCGTCCCGCTGCAAAAACGGAGACTCTCGCGCTTCGCCCCAAGCGCACAAAAAAAAGGCATACCGCCGGATACCCAAGGGGCGAAGTGATTTTGGGGCTTTGCACCAAAGCGTCGAATCACTTCGCTTACGTCCTTGGACGAAGAAAAACGAGATACCGCCTGGTATCTCGTTTTTCTTGGCTGGGGCGAAGTGATTCGAACACCCGAATGACGGAGTCAGAGTCCGTTGCCTTACCGCTTGGCGACGCCCCAATATACAAACTTTCGTCCTTTTACTTGCGTTATTTTATCAAATTTTTCCCGATTTTGCAAGTATTTTCGTACCCTTTTAAAAACTTTTTTCTTTTTTTCGTCAAAAAAAGCTTTTTACCCCTTTTTTTCTTCCTATACATTATTTTATTCTATTATAAAAAGGAGTTTTTATGTTACTTTCCAACCTTTATCAAAAGCCCGTCGTCGTGGACGGCAATATCCGCGGCGTTTGCCTTGGCGTCGGCATCTCTTTAAAAACCTACGCCGTCAAATACCTGCTGTGTTCTTCTTCCCCCACGCGCTCCACCACCGATTTTTGCGTCAACGTGTCTTCCATTATAAAAATAGACGAAGCCGTGTTTTTGCGTCGGCTTCGTCCCGTTTTCCCTAAAAATTGCGCGCAAATCACTATGCGTTTGCCCATTTTTTCTTACAACGGCGGCGCGCAGGGCTTTTTACAGGATTTAGAAATGCAAAATTTCGTCGCCCTGCGCTTTTTCAACGAAAACAAAGCCTTTCCCATCTCCGCCGTCACCGCTTGCGCCGACGCCGTCATTTTACGCAAAGAACAGCCATTTCCGCTCGGCCAACGCGTACCTGCCCCCTTCCTTTTGTATTTTAAGGACGTAGCCCGCCCCATCGTCACCAAAGCGGTTTTATCCACCGCAATTCAGGAAAAGTCCCTTATCAAACTCACTCTTTCCCTGCCGCCTTTTTCCCTTAATTTCTTGCCCGTCAGCCGCAAAAATTAAGGATTGACGCCGTATTTTGCCGACAGTTTCAAAATCATAGCAAACGCTTCGTTTATCAACGGCAAGTCCGCCGTCGAAAGCCTTTCTCTTTTGCCATAAACCGCCAACAGCTTGGCAAGCTCATCTATTTGCAACTTATCAACCGCCGAAACTTCCGCGCCTTTCAGCTTCGCCAAAAGCGACCTTGCATACGCAAACTCCGTTTTCCAAATACCGTCCACGCCTTTTTCTTCCACTTGCAAAGCGTTTTCTATCCGCCCGCGGACGTAGCTGTTTTCCCTATCGGGCAAAGCAAACTGCAAAGCGCGATAATGCTCCCGTTTTTCCGTCTTTTTGCGCGGGGTCAATCGCGTAGTCGCACTTATCACGTAGCCTGCAAAATAGGCAAAGCCGCCCCAAACGGCGCAAATACCAAGCAAAATTAAAATTTGCCGCCCGTTTGCCTGCGCAAACGTCCACAGCAAAAGTCCGCCGCCCGCAAGCATAGGCAAGACCCCAAGATACACTCTCACCGACCAAACGAGCGCGCTGAAAATCGCCGCGAAGGTAAGTAAAATCAAGCTCCCGCTTGCAACCGCCACCAAAGCCACGTGCGCGTTGACAAACTCTAAAACGAAATCAATCATAAAATCCCCCTTAAAAAATGCTGCTTTGTTTATGCGCCATTCTTACGGGTGATTTTTGTCTTTTTTTATCGTTTTTTATCTAAAAAAATCGAAAATGAACGGAGCAGGTACGCGTTGAAACGTCCTGCCCCGCTTTTTATTCTATTTCCACTTCAAAGCCCTTATCGATGTTGACAAGGATACAACGAATCTTCTTTTTGTCCATACCAAGAATTTTCGCCGCCGCCATACGATACAGCTCCAACTGCGGTTTGTAATGATTTTTTAAATATTCCGCATCGCGCGTCGAATACTTATAATCGATAATACGCGCTTCATCGCCTACCGCCAACAGGTCGATTGCCCCTTGGTAAATCACGCAATCGTCCGCTTTTTCTATATGCGGCAAAAGCTTCCCTGCCAAAGCGTAGCTCTCTTTTACGGGCAAGCTCACCAAAAATTCCTGCTCTTTATACAAACGCGCGTCCTGCAAGGTATAGAAAACGGGGTTTGACAAAATCATCACAAGCTTTTCTTGCTTTAAAAGCGCCGCTTGTTTTTCGTCCTTTACGGAAAATCCCGCAAGCGCCTGCGCAACTCGCTCGCCCAAGCTCTCTTTATCCACGGCGTTCCCCGCTTCGTCGTATAAAAGCGAAAAATCAAAATACTCCAAAAACGCGTGATACGCCGTACCCAAAGCATTGCGCGCAACCCTTTCCGCGCCCGTCCCTTCTTCGCTTTCATCGTCGTCGGCAAGCTTACCAAACCCAGCGTCCATTTCTTCGCCGTAACGCCCGTCCATCTCGTCCCCGTCTTCCCGCAAAGACATCAGCTTGCTCGCGGAGCTTTTTACAAGCAAGTTTTCCAAGCCCGCAAACGGATAGCGATAACGAAAGGCGGTTTGTATACGCGAAACAAGCTCTTTATCAGGCTCAAAACCACCTTCTCCGTCCCCGCCGCTCTTTTCCAGCTCGGAAAGCTCGTCGTCTACAACGTACTGTTGCCACACGTCAAAGTTGGTCATATCCGCGTACGATTTGGCGTATTTGACGTCCGACATCGGTTGCCGTTCTTTAAAAATCATATGCAAAGCATATTTCGCGCGCGTGAGCGCAACGTAATACAAATTCAACCCGTCCGCAACCGAGCTCGCCAGCTCCTTCACTTCAAAAAGCCGTCTTAAAAGGGTGGTGGATTTCAGCATTTCCTTTTTGTCAAAGGCGCGCGGCGCAATGCCGTACTTTTCTTCCGCCACCACTTCATCGTGGTCAACGGCGTGAAAAGACGCGCTTAAATCGTCCAAAATCACCACGGGGAACTCCAAGCCCTTGGAAGAATGCATCGTCAACACCTTCACCGACTCGTCGCCGCCGTTTTCGCTGTACTCGATTTTATAGTCCAAGTCCTTTAACCTAACCAAGAAATCGTGCACGGATAACGGTTCGGGATTGTTGGTTTCTTCAATAAACCGACGAATCCTACGCAGACAAAAGCTCCCGTTTTCTTGGGACAAAAGCTGCGCTTCCATACGCGTTTCCGCCAAAATCAAGGTCAAGATTTCCCCTGCGGACAAAACGCTTGCTTGCTTGCGCACCTTCGCATAATACCCAAAAAACTTCGTCAATTTTTCCGCCAAAGCGTCTTGTTTTTCCAGCTCATACCGCCGACAAGCGTCGCGGAAAAAGCTTTCCTTGGGGTACGCCAAACGGATAGCGCATAACTCGTCCGCCGTCAAACCGCCCATCGTCGAAAGCAACGCGCTGCAAAGCGGAACGTCCTGTTTTGCATTGTCAATCAAAGACAAAATATCAATCAACGCCTTAATTTCCGCGTAATCGCAAACGTTGATTGCCGCCGCAGCCGTTACGGGCAGTCCCGCCGCCGACAAAGCCGCCACCGTCTTGGCGATTTGCCCCTGCTTTTTCCGCGACAAAATGGCTATGTCCGAATACTGCACGTCGCGCGGTCCTTTCACTTCCCCTTCGGTGTCGAAAAACTGTTTCCCGCGTTCCTGCTTAATGATTTGCATAATCATTTTCGCAGCCTTGCTGATTTCCGCGTCCTTCTTCTTCGCGCTGTCACGCACGGAATATACGCCGCGCTCTTTCACGGGCGCTTTCTCGTCTTCCCCAAGAAAATGAATTTGCACCCGACCCAAATCTTCGCCGTACGCGCCGCCTTTTCCCATTACGGAATCGCGCGCGTAATCCACTTCGCAAACGTGTGGCGTCATCACGAGCGAAAATTGCGAATTGACGGTATCCAAAACCATATCCGAGCTTCTAAAATTGCGGGTCATCTTCAAATTCTTCCCTTCGCCCGCTTCAAAAGCCGCTTGTTTTTCCACGAAGAACTTGGATTTACTTCCCCTAAACCCGTAGATAGACTGTTTCACGTCGCCGACCAAAAACAAATTCTCGCCGCCGATTTTGCTGATGATGGCTTCCTGCACGGGGTTGACGTCTTGATACTCGTCCACGAACACGTAACGGTATTTTTTCCGCAAGCTCTCCTCCACTTCGTCGTTGGAAAGCAAAGCAAGGGCAATGTGCTCCAAATCGTTGTAATCCAGCACACCCTTTTCCCGCTTTTTCGCCGCGTAACGCTCGTCGAATATCGCCAAATATTTCGACAAAGCCGCCGCCGTTCGCCCCGCGCGCAAAAACTTTGTCAATTCTTCCTGATAGGACGAAAGATGCTCCGTTTCCTTTTCATACGCTTCCACGATACGCTCTTTCAAAAATCCCAAACGCGCCATATGCTCTTTTTTCGCCGCGTCATCGTTTTTCGTACCGCGGTTTTGACTGAATTTAGGCTTTGCCCGCTCTAAAATCTCAAAATAATCCTTGGTCGCAAGCAGTTCTTCCAACCACTGACAAAGCTGCGCGCAAATCTCCCGTTGCCCCTTCGCAACCGCGCAAACGTTTTCAAAATAATACTGCTCGTCCTGCACCAAATCGTAGTAATATTCGCACTTTTCCTTAAAATACTTATGCAAATCCCCCACTACGCTTTGAAAGGTGTTTTCATCATAGGCAGCGGAAGCGCGCAAATACTCCTTATAATCGGCGCGAATACGCAATTTTTCGTACAGCTCTGTGAAAATTTCGCGCAAAGCCTTATCACTTTTCTTTCTCCAATACACGGATAAAAGATGGGCAAAATCTTCGTCGTCGCTTTCATAACCGGCGTCCAAAAGCTCGTCCAAGGCTTCGCTTTTCAAAGCCACTCCGTCCGCGTCGTCGCTACCGATTACCCGAAACGAGCTATCCACCCCCGCCACGTAAAAATACGAGCGGATAAGCTTGGAGCAAAAGGAATGAATGGTGGAAATATCCGCCGCCGCAACCTTGGAAAGCTGCGTTTTTAAGCCCTTACGCCTTTTCTCCGAAGCGTCGGGATCGTTGATATTTTCAATCAAAGCCCTACCGAGCTTGTCCTTCATTTGCGCCGCCGCTTTTTTGGTGAACGTAACCGCCAAAATCTCGTCCACGCCCACGCCGTCGCAAATCAGACGGATGATTTTTTCAATCATTACCGTCGTTTTACCGCTACCCGCCGAAGCGGAAACAATCACCTTGCCCTGCGCGTCTAACGCCGCTTGTTGTTCGCTGGTAAATCCCATATCAATTCTCCCCGTCCCGTTCTTTTTTCGCAATCTTCGCTATGGCGGCAGGCTCGATTTTTTGCTCCTTGCGCACGCAACCGTTATCCTTAGAAAATCCGCACATACCGCCGTACTTACAATAATCACAGCTCTTTTCGTAAGGAGTCGCTTCCATATACCCGTCTTTAATCTCCCCGTGCCCCTTTCTCGCCACGAACACCGCGTAATCCAAAAAGTCGCGGAAGGTCTGCTCGTCCATAATCTTCGTAGCGTTCGCCGTGTTTTTCAAAGCCGCCGAAAAATATTCGCTCTTCTTCTCTTCCGTCAAGTTTTTATCCCCGCAAAGCAAGGCTTCTTCGCTGCCGTTGATAAATCCTTTCATGCGGAATCTGCCTTCGTCCTTATCGTTATACGCCACCGCGGCAGGGAAATAAAATACCCCCGCGGGTATGCGCTCGCCTTTCAACTGTGACATATACAACTGCATTTGCATCTTTCTGCCTGTGTAATACGCGCCCGCGCTATCGTCAATATATCCCGTTTTATAATCGATAATCCGCACGTATTTATCCGTGCCGTCAACCCTATCCACCTTACCGTTGATAAAGTCCTTCTTGACGGGTTCTTCCACCTTTTCCACGACGAAATCGGAGTTTTTAATTTGCTTAAACGCCGCCACCGCCACGTCTACGCCTTCCTGCAACAGCTTTTCCGTAAAATACCCGCCCGAAGCGGTGTCTTGTTGCATCGCGTACACCGATTTTTGCAACAGCTCTCTCCCGATTTCACTCGCTTTTACGCGCATTTGTTCTTCCGTCGCCGTTTCCGCCGCCAATACAGCCGTCTTTTGCAACAACTCGTGCACGAAATTCCCCGTATCCAATGCAAGCACCGCCGTTTCTTCCCTTTCCTTTAAGCGCAAGCCCCTTTCCGCAAAATGCTTAAACGGACATTCAAAATACCCTTCCAAAGCCGTCGGAGAGATTTTCCCGTCCTTAAAAAACAGCTCTTCGCCGCGTTCAACGCATACCTGCCTATCCCGTTTTGCCAAATAATCGTTTTTCTCCTGCACGCCGAGCTTATCCAAAGCCGTAAAAAGCGAATCGTAATTACAATCCTTTTCCCCGCGTTTTTCCTTCTTTTGCTCCACCAACAGCTGACGAATCGCAGGCGTAGGCTCACAGCAGCGATAGATAAAATCTTCCCCGTCAATTTTCTTTCTGCGGGTCAATTTTTTATTCTTTTTCTTCTCTTTTTTCTCCGCGCTAAACGCTTGCGCTTCTTTTTTATCGGTAAACACCCCGTCCACGTAACGGAAAATCTCGCTCACGGACGGTTCGCTGCCGTCGGCGGGCAAGGGATAGGAAAGATACAACGCGTCCGTAAAGGCGCACAAGTTCAAACAAACGCTTTCGCGGCTACGCAAATTCACTTCCGCCACCGTCGGCTCTAACAAAGCCTTCACTTCCGCCAAACGCTCGATTTCCTTATCCGAAATCAAAGCGGTATCCACGGTAGAGCGCGGCACTTCGTCCGTCATACCCATCGCGAACAAAATACGCGTCTTTTCAATACGGCTGTCGGCAATATCCCCGATGAAGACCGCGTCGTTTTTCAAAGGAATCAAGGCGATTTCCGTCGCGCCCAAGCCGTCCTTTAACACGGCTTCAAACTCCGCAACCGTCATTTCCTTATCCCCCGTCAAAAGCTCCGCTTCACCAAGCAAGCTATCCAACGCCTTTTGAATTTGCGCCAAATACCCCTTTTGCGCAACATCCAAGCCTTCGCCCAGCATTTTTAAGCGATTTTCCGCGTCGATAACGCCTTGAATATCGCGCACGTTTTTGCAATAATCTCGACCCTGCCCCCTTGCTTTTATATTTTTCGTACATTCCAAAAGAAAATCTCTTCCCTTTTTCACCTTTTCCAAATCAAACAGCTTTTCTACCGTTTCGCCCTTTTTCAACTCCCGTTTCGCGCCGCCGCGGTAGTTGGCGAATTTCAATAAATAATTGCGATATTCGTCGCTTGTATCGCCGTCCAAAAAGAAAACGTTTTGCGCCAAAGCCTGCGTGGCGGCAGACGAATACCCTTCGCGCACCACGCGGAAGCAATCCAACAAAAACCGAGCGAGCGGATGCGCCAGCAACGGCTTTTTCTCGTCGATAAAATAGGGAATTTTATATTCCGTCAACGCCTTTTTCAACGCCAAGGAATACCCGTCCACGGACGAAGTCAAAATCGCTACGTCCCGATACCGCAAATCGGGGTTTTCGTCCAATGCCCGACGAATTTTCATCGCCGCGTATTCCGCTTCGGCGTTCTTGTCTTCCCCTTCGAAAATCTGCACGTTTTCGCAATACGTTCTTTCCACGCGCATAGGGTTGAACAACCCTTTACGCAAAATCTCCGCCGCCCCTTCCAAGGGCGCGCCAAGCTCGCGCAGAGATACCTTTCCGTACTCTCCGCACACAGCCGCGAACACTTCCACGGCTTTGTTACAATACAGCTCTTCTTCCCCGCCGCAAAATACTCCGATGACGTTTTCCGCCGTTTCCAAAGCCGCGCGGACGGTTTCTCGCGCCTGCGCCGTAAAGGAATGATACCCAACGAAAAAGACGTTGCAACCCTTCAAAGATTTTTCATCGCGGATTTTTTTAGGCAAAAGGGAAAGATACCTGCTTTCGTCCAAAAATCCCCCGTCTTGTAAAAACTTCTCGTATTCTTCATAAATCACCGCCAAATCGGATACTTTTTTCTTCAAAGTATCGTTCGGCAACAAAGCAAGGCTTTCCTTTAAAACTTCGGGGGTAATTTCCGAAGCGGCAATTTGCGCCAACGTTTCGTAGATACACCGCGCATTATTCCCCACGCCGATTGTAGACGTAAAGCATTGCAATGCGCCTTGGCGTTGCAATCGCGTCATAATTTCCCCAATCGCCATCACCGAGCCCTGCTTGCTCACCGTTTTTTCACCCGCCTTTAAAAAGCGCGCAAACGTAACGACGGACGACAAAAACGTCCCCCCCGTTTTGGCAAGCAAAGCCCGCTCTGCAATCAAGGTCAACCTATCTTCGCAGAAAATTACGTTTTTATATCCTTTTTGCTCGTACGCCTGCGCGTATTGCGCCATAGCGTCCATACATTGCGAAAGCGTATGCGTTTTTACGATTGTATGCACGACGTTCTCCTTGTTTTGCTTTTTCACGGCAATTTTTTATCTACAATATTATTATAACATATCCAACGGTAAATTTTCAGCTTTTTTTCACATAATTTTTCAGGAAATCTCCATTTTGTTTTTACAAATGCAAAATAATGTGGTATAATAGATATATTATTTGGAAAAAATCCAAGGAGAATGCTATGAAAACGAAAAAGCTCCTTCCCTTGCTCGCCACTCTTGCCATCGGCGCAACCGCCGCTTTGTCCGGGTGTACGGCAGGCAATACCACCATCGAATTTAAAAACAACTGGTTGAAAAATCCTATCAGCCCCCAAGAATCGCTCGTCGAAACGCTTACCTACGACGTAAAGTTCGAAAAAAACGAATCCGTCCATAAAGGGCTGGCGTACGAGTATTCTTACGCAAACGGCGTTTATACCACAACGCTCACGCAGTACAGCAACGACCAGTTCGAATACGTAACCAAGCTCACGATAGACGTAACGTACACGGCAAACGGAAAAAGCGAAACCGTGCGCGACGTCGTGGAAAGCAGCGTGCTTTTCCAAGCGGCAAGCAAAGGCTTAACGCCCATTCAGTCGAGCAAAACGCTCTTATCCCACTTCCCCAAGAACATCACCACGGAAAGCGATAACTTGGCGAATTACTATCTCAAATCCAACTACACGGTTTCCACCGTTTACGCGGAAGGCAAAGGCGTTTGCACCTATCAAAACTTACTTCCCGACAGCAGCGGCGCGACACAAGCCCCCAAGGTTATGGACGTAGATATGGGCGAAAAGCTCTCCTATATCGACAACGAACAGCTGCTTGTAGCCTTGCGCGCGTTTGACACGTCTACCACGTCGGGCAACGTAAACACCTTCTCCCCCTTCGTAAAAGCGACGCAAAAAATCGGCATTTCCTTCGGCAGCGAAGAAGAAGCCAGCGCCCAGCTCACCATTACGGAAAACGGCGGCGAAGCGGCAACCAAAACCTTTAAATACCGCAAAGCAACCCTTTCCATCAAAGCCACCAACTCCGGTCAATCGCAAACCGCTTGGGTGGCAACGGAAAGCCGCAACGTAATCTTGCGTTTGGAAACCCCCTATTCTTTCAATCACGGCACGCTTATATACACGCTGAAATCGATTGACAGAACGGAAAAATAATGATTGTATACAAAAAAAGCTCTCGGCAACCACCGAGAGCTTTTTTCTTTTCTATTTTTTTATTCGCTGTATACGCAAGGCTTTAAAATGCCAATGTAGGGCAAATTGCGATAATCTTCCGCATAGTCCAACCCATACCCGACAACGAATTTGTCTTCAATGACAAAGCCCGTATAATCGGGCTCGATAGGCACTTCGCGGCGTTCGGGCTTATCCAAAAGGGTAATCAAATTGATACTCGCAGGTTGACGAGCAATCAACAATTTTTTCAAATTATACAAAGTATTGCCCGAGTCGATAATATCTTCCACAATCAACACGTCGCGGTCTTTAATATCGCAGGAAAGGTCCTTTTTAATCTTCACTTCCCCCGACGAAGTCGTACCGCTTCCGTACGAAGAAACGGACATAAAATCCAGCTCTACCGACGTTTTCATATTACGTATCAAATCGGTGAAAAACAAAACGCTGCCCTTTAAAATACAAACCACAACGGGCTTTCTCCCTTCGTAAAGCCTGTCCATTTGCGCAGCCAATTCCTTTACTCTCTTATCAAGTTCTTCTGCGGATAACATAACGTAATCCACGTCGGGATGCAAATTTTCCATGTTCTTACTCCTTCATTTGTATTGCTATATACAGTACCTTTTTCGTACCATCGTCCACTTTGATTTTTTCCGAAATTTCCACGCCGCAAACGGCAAAAACTTCTTTCCCGTCCGCCTGCGCAAGCATCGGCAACCATTCCCGCTCCAAAGTGGGGATTTTTTCTTCATTGAAGAACTTTTTTAAGGTTTTTTTACCGCCGCCAAAACGCCGAATCCAATCCCCGTCCTGACGAAACCGAAAAACCGCCCCCTTGGGCAGCTTTTCTTCGTCAAACCGCAAAACCTTCCACTCGTTTCCCCCTTTTAAAGGCTTATCCGAGATAATAACCGCGTACCTGCCCCCGTCAAACCCCTTTTTTGTGAACAAAATCGCCTGCGGCTTTTCCACTTCTTCCACCGCCGTATTTTTATAAAAAACCACGCCGTTTTCCGTCTTTTCCGCAATTACCGACTTCGGCAAAGTAATTTTTGCTCCCCGCTGTAAGCCTTGCAACCCAAAAACGTCGTCCAAATGCACAGCGGTGTAGTCTTTTTCAATCCCAAGCCCCTTCATCGCCATCAAACACGCCCGACAAAACAAGGGTTTTTTGTCGTTAAACTCGACCCTGTACCCCCCATTTTCAAAAACAAGGAGCTTTTGCGCGTATTCGTACAACAACTCGTCGTCCTGCGCGGACAAAGCCGCAAACCGAGCGATATTTCTCGCCGCGCCCGACACGCATTCTTCCAATTTCGGCAATACTTCCAAACGGATTTTATTCCGCGTGTACTCCGTTTCAAAATTCGTTTTATCTTGACAATAGGCAAGCCCGTTTTCTTCCGCGTACTCCAAAATTTCCTGTTTCGTCCACGACAGCAAGGGGCGAAGGATATACCCGTCCTGCGCCTTCATACCCGCCGCGCCCGACAGCGTACCGCGACAAACACGAAACAAAACCGTCTCCGCCTCGTCGCTCAAATGATGCGCCGTCGCGATATAATCAGCTTTGCCCGTATCGATAAGGCTTTGAAACGCCCCCCGACGAAAATCCCGCGCCGCCGTTTCCAAACTCAATTTTTCTTTCTTTGCTTTGGCAGGGCAATCTTCGGAAAAGCTGAAAAGCTCCACCCCCAACTTTTTGCAAAACTCCACGACAAACCGCGCGTCGGCAAGGCTGTCTTGCCCGCGAATCCCATGCTCGCAATGCACAGCGCAAAGCGCATAGCCAAACCGAACCCGCTCTCTTTGCAAATAATGCAAAAGCACGACGGAATCCACGCCGCCGCTGATTGCCACGCATATTTTTTTGCCTGAAAAGAGAGAAAGGTTCATTTTCCTATTTAGACAAAGCCCAAAGCCCTATCTTTCACCATAAAAAAGTATTGATTATAACTATTATAATCAAAAGCGCGGAAGTTGTCAATCCTTCCACGCTTTTTTCTTTTAATATTTTACGCCAACCCCCCACCCAGTCCCCCATTATGTCATACCGACCGAGCGAAAGCGAGTGGAGCGTATCCCTTTCTCCAAATCCCCACGCCCGCACAGTCGAACGCAACCTTAAAGAACGTTTACAAGACGTAAGATTAGCTGCAAGATTATCTTGCCTGGCTCAAAGCTCAGCTTTGCCTGCAATCTAACTATAAACCCCAGCATCACTTCTTCACTTTTCACTATTACTTATTACTTTGAGATACGCTCCATTTCATTCGTTTCACTCATTTCAGTCGGTATGACTCACACCCACACAGTCGTCTGATTTCTTAAAAAACGTCGAAAAGACGTAAGACTTGCCAGCGGAAACCTTCCACATTCAAGGTTATCTTGTTTTACAATGACAATTTCAATGCAGGGACAACGCCGCCACTCGTAACATTCACACCACCGAAATAATTAGTGTTTCCATCGATGTAGATGTGC
>JBGVRC010000083.1:0-12606 GCA_045128055.1 Candidatus Scatosoma sp.
GCGAGAACGGCACCGTAGAATATACCTTTCTCGTAAGCTGCTAAACCCGTTCACATTACAACCAGCGGTTTTTCTGTAAACACGATAAGAGATATAATCCTACCTTGATTATATCCGCCAGTTGTAGTATTCATAATGTGATGTCTTAAAAAAAATTAAAACAAAGGGTTTAGCCTTTTTATTATAAGCGATTTCTTTTCATTTGTCAAGTGCTAGTCACAAAAAAAACAACTCCTTATTTTTTGTCAATTCTATACCTAACATTATCTACTTCAACTCGTACATGCCCCTATCCAATTGCAAAAAATGTCTCAAAAAAGAAAATAAATCGGATACAATTTCGTTTCCGATTTGTGTGCAGGAATAAGCGATGGTGCTGTACTGCCCCTATTTCGCGGTTTACTTCTGACGGCAGTGCCGACAGTTGGCGGGATTCAGCGATTTTTTGACTGCTTTTTTACGGTGCTGTAAAATCGCAATATTTGACTGCTTGGTGCTGTGAATCGCTATACTCCGCGTGTTTCCACACAATTTCGCGGTGCTATGCATGCGTTCTAGACCTAAAATCGCCCTTTACGCGTCGATGCGCGTCGATTGCGACGGTATTTTAGATACCTGTCCAAAACACCGTCGCGACCGTCGCAGACCGTCACACCGCCCCTATTTTTCTTCTAAAACTAGTTGTATTTTTCTTCCCGTATGCCCTCTCGTATGTTTATATAAAATGCCATACTCCTTCTGTAACCGCCCAGCGTTGATATTTAATTTCATCGTCAAAACGTTCGGTTTTATTTCTCCCCCAAGCAAAACAGAAAGCTCCGTCGGCGTTCCTTGCCAAATAGGATTCTCCGCTGAAAGCAATCGTGAAATCTCATCCAGTAAAGGATCGCTCGGTTCAATCCATAGTTCGTTCTCTGCTTTTTCAAGTTCCCATAAAAGTGTCTCTGGGCTTCGCTTCAAATACAGTTTTTGATCAGGCTGATCTCTGCCGACCAAATCAATCACAGCGCCGTCGCCAGTACGTTTTTCCTTGCTAATAATAAATGCTCCGTCCGCTGCGCCCATCAAACCATTTGTCCCTGAAATCATATCGAAAATATCGTCGGACTGCTGTTTTCTTGTATGATGAACGATGAGTAACGCAATACCTGTGCCGTCTACAAGCTTTTTTAATTTGGAAATGATTTCGTAATCACTTGCATAGCTGTAATCCTTTCCGCCAAGCTCACGCACCCGTTGTAAAACGTCAATGATAATAAGTTTTGTGTCTGAATACTTTTCGTAGAACTCTTGAATTTGTTCTTCAAAGCCGTTATCAATCCCTTTCGATTCCGTCGCTAAATGCAGGTCGGGCGTGCTTTCCACACCGAACATTCTATACAACCTTCGTTGCAATCTTGCATAGTCGTCTTCTAAGGCAAGATAGAGCACCGTGCCCTTTCTCACCGAGTACCCCCAAAGCGGAAGCCCAGTGCTAACGTGATAGGCAAGTTGCGCCATCAGAAAACTTTTTCCTACCTTGGCTGGCCCTGCAAAAAGATACGTCCCTGGATAAAGCACCCCTTCGATAATCGGGAGAGTTGCATCGAATACTTTTCCATAAAGTTCTTCCATGGTGACCGTTTTTAATTTTCTCGAATTTTTCGACAACGGAAAATTTCTTTCGTCCGCTTCATAAATTTGATGAAAATCATTGATTTTTTCTTTTGTATGTGCTATACTATCTATACAAATATTTTGAGGTGACTGCCCTGTGTCTGCGCCAACAGATGCTACATGGGCAGTCATTTCCTTTTCTCGCATGCACACTCTCCTTTCATTCCGTACATTGTGACGGTTACCAAATCGATTATTTCGAGCAAATCAGGGCTTAAATCGCCCGAATTTGCGATCCTTTTAAGTTCGTCGAGTATTTCCCCGAGCTGGTTTTTTAACGCCTTATAAACGCGAGGATTGCCCTGCACAATGATATCGCGTTCCAAGCAACGGTTGCAAACGTAATCCTGCTTTGTCAACCCCGAAAGTTTAACTGCAATATCCAGCAATTTACTTTCTTCGGGCGAAAGCCGAACAGCAACGGTATGACACCGCCATCTTTGGCGCTTATCTCTATTTTTTTCTGACATCTTTAATTCCTCTCTAAGTTTAATTTTTTTGCAATTTCTTTTTGTGTACTCGGGAACAAATGCGCATATCGATAAGTGATATCAATACTCTCGTGTCCTACCCTATCCGCAATCGCTACCGCAGAAAAGCCCATATTAATGAGCAGAGAAACATGAGAATGACGAAGATCGTGAATCCTTATTCGTTTCACCCCAGATGCGTCACAGCCCCTTGTCATTTCTCGGTGCAGATAACTTTTGGTAATTGGAAACAATCGAGTATCCTCCTCTGCCCAATATAGTGCCTTGATATAATCTTGCATTTCCTCTACAAGAAAATCGGGCATTTTTATATTGCGATTACTTCTTTCTGTTTTTGGATCAGTAATCATATCCTTCCCCTCCAAGCGTTGATAGGATTTTGTAATGCGCACAATCCCTTCTGCAAAATCAAAGTCCTTGGGCGTAAGCGCAAGCAATTCCCCCATTCGCAAACCGCACCAGTACAGCATTTCAAATGCGTAATAAGAAATGGGCTTGTCCATAATTTCTTCAACAAACGCCATATATTCTTCCTTTGTCCAAAACAGCATTTCCGCTGTTTTTTCTTTTCCCATATTCCCTGCTTTGGCGGCAGGGTTGCTGGGCAACTCGTAATACCGTACTGCGTGATTAAAAATCGCACTGAGCTGATTATGAATGGTTTTGAGATAAGTCGGCTTAAACGCTTCTCCGTTATCGTCCCTATACCCCATAATTTCCTTTTGCCACGCAATTACGTCCGACGCTTTGATTTCATTGATTTTTTTATCCTTGAAATAAGGCAAAATCTTTTGGTCGATGACGCTGATTTTCATAATCCAAGTACTTCGTTTTAAGCGTTCCTTCAAATCTTCTTTGTAGATTTCAACAAAGCTTCCAAAAGGCATATCCATGCTTCCGTTTTCTTTTAAGAGAAACCTACGCTCCCATTCCAAAGCCTCGCGCCTGGTTTCAAAACCGCGCTTGACTTTCCGTACTTTCTTTCCCGTCCAGTCTTGATAGCGAAAAGAAACGTACCATTTGTTGTTCTTGTCCTTATAAGCCGGCATATAAATTCCTCCTTTTCGTTATTCTGCTTTGCCGTAAAGCTTCTCTTCGTAATATCTGCGGCTAACTCGTCCTGGAATTGTGATATAACCCTTTTTCGCAAGCTCGCCGTTTAATCTTTTAATTAGATTATACGCAAAAGACTTGGAAACACTAAGCTCAATCGCAATCTCTTCTGCCGTTACCATTAACTTCTTTTCCATGCGCTACACCTCCTTATTTTATATAGTTACTTGATTTTTTGTAAGGAAACAAATAAAACCTTTATATCAACAGTTAAACTGTGGTATACTGTGTTTGATTGAGCGGCTTGTAACTCTCTACCCATGCAAGTAAAAACATTCTAACATCAAAACTTGAAGCCTATTTTCATATTTGAAAAAATATTTTTTAATTCAAAACTGAAGCCTCAAGAAACAACTCAAATAAACCTATGAATAGAAGAAAGGATACACTCCTTTTTCTTTGTTGCGACGAGATTATAACATCTAAATAGACAACCTAACTGGCCATTTGAAAAAACTTTTTATATTTTTGTAAATTAATTCTATCAGCCTAATAACGCACCTAATGCTACATTTAAAAAATATTTTCGACTTTTTTACTATTTTTAGGTACATAAGATATTCAGACGTTCGAAGCCCTCTCCGTTTGCTATTGCTGAAAAAATGAAGAAAGCATACTTGCCGTTACCATTAACTTCTTTTCCATGCGCTACACCTCCTTTATAGATTTTCTTTTTCAAAATAACCACCTCCATTTTTTCGACATTTTTAGACAATTTGGAATTATTCTAAAAGAATTATCTAAAATTATTATACACACGATTGACAAAAACGCAATAGAATTGTATAATGTTTATTGGAGTGATTAAAATTTTACAAAATCGCACAATTTTATATTCTCTAATTTTTTCGGAGCAAAAAATGCCTAAACTCGACCCTTCTAACTACACTTTAAGCGAAGAAGAAAAAGTCTTTAATCTTTGCCAAAATACAAAAGATTTAATTTTAGACCGTTGCCAGTGCAATGTATCCATTGACCAAAAAGAAAAGACCGTAAAAATTTCGGTTGATCCCTCTCTCGCCCAATTATATGAAGAAGGATTAACCACCCTTGAACGTCTCTATTCTCAAGAAATGGATTTTGATGAGGACGAAGAAGATGACGAAGATTTTTCTTCGGAAAAATTACAAAAATTGCAAAAACGCTTCGATATTAGTTATCGTGACGAAATTGAAGAATGGGAAAAAGAACCCAAGCACTATCATCACGAATTTTACGGAAACGCTTTAAGCGGCAGTACAATCCGCTTTGCGTTAGGCGAAGGCTTGCTTGATTTTTGCTATCACGATTTCAAAAAACACATCCCCAATTTTAGTTTATTATTTGCCGTTCTGTCTGAGGACGCCATCAAATTATTCGCAACAGACGAAGACAATGACGAATTGCCTACTAAAACTGAAAAAATCAAAAATTTAGACGAGTACACGGATTATATGGATTTACGATGGAAACATATAAATGAGCTCGGAAACAGCTTTTTCTACCTTTCCTTATACACCGCTATTTTTACGCCGTTATTTTTAACCGTCAACGAAAAATCGATAGCAAGATACCTGCGCTATCTTCTTTTCCTTCAAAAAGATTTTCAAGAAAAATTAGAATTTTGTTTCGACCCCGAATTTTACCCGTCTGTGCTTGGGCATTTAACTTCGGTAGAACGCTATAAGCTGTATGTTGCAACACACCCTCACGCAACAACTTCCTATGAACGGCGCGAAGATTTTTCTATTATATCCTGCGATGATTCCGATTACATCCTAAATCGATTAAATACAGATTTTAATACTTCATCGTGCGAGTACAATGAATTTATAAAAAAATATTTCAAAAACGATCCGCCCGACGTGATATTCAAAATCCCCTATAAATTTTCCGTATCTTATGAATGTTCCAGTATTTTGGAAATGTTGGAACTTGAATTTTCAAAAATGTTGGAATTAGACATTAAAATGCGCAAATGCAAACGTTGCGGCAGATACTTTATTATGAAAGGAAATTACGACACCAACTATTGCACGCGTATTTTAGACGGACAAACTCGCACCTGCCAAGAGCTTGCAGCGCAGGAAAATTACAAAGCGAAAGCCAATGAAAATCCTGCCCTGCGGATATACAGTAAATACTACAAGCGTTACGCAGCGCGCGTGCGTTCCAAACAACTCAAAGAAAAAGAGTTTAAGACTTGGAAATACAAAGCCCTCACTATGCGCGACGAATGTACCGAAGGGAACATCACAGCCGAAGAATACGTCGCTTGGCTGGAAGCATATTTTCCAAACCGAAAGCAACCTAATTGATACATAATTTGCATACAAAAAGCCCCTCTTACTTGAACTTTAAGCGTTCAAATAAGAGAGGCTTTTCTCCTATTTTATTGTATCAGGATAATCAAAAGGTATCAAAACGGTATCATTTTCCGTTTTTGAAAACCAAAAATCCGCTGTTTATAAGGCTTTGCGTGATTTCGTTGATTATTCCCATTCGATCGTACCGCAAGGCTTCGGCGTTAAGTCGTAAAGCACGCGGTTTACGTTTTCCACTTCGTTGGTGATGCGGTCGGTAATTTTAGCCAAGACGTCGTAAGGGATTTCTTCAATCGTCGCCGTCATAGCGTCCACCGTATTCACCGCGCGGATAATTACAGGATACGCGTACGTGCGCGCGCCGTTTTTAACGCCTACCGAACGGAATTCGGGCACAGCCGTAAAATACTGCCAAACCTTGCTGTCCAAGCCCGCTTTTGCAAATTCTTCACGCAAAATTGCGTCCGATTCGCGTACAGCCGTCAATCTATCGCGGGTGATTGCGCCAAGGCAACGCACGCCAAGTCCAGGCCCGGGGAACGGTTGACGATACACCATATTGTCAGGCAAACCGAGCGCGTTACCTACTGCGCGAACTTCGTCCTTATAAAGGAATTTTAAGGGTTCTACGAGTTCAAATTGCATATCTTCGGGCAAACCGCCTACGTTATGGTGCGCCTTAACCCCTTTGCTTTCCAAAATGTCGGGATAAATCGTACCTTGCGCAAGGAATGAAATACCTTGTAATTTGCTTGCTTCTTCGTCAAAAACTTTGATAAATTCGCCGCCGATAATCTTACGCTTTCTTTCAGGTTCTTCCACGCCTTCCAAGAGCGTAAGGAAACGTTCGGTAGCGTCTACGTAAATAAGATTTACGTCCAACTGCTTTTGGAATACGTCTATAACTTGTTCGCTTTCGCCTTTGCGCATCAAGCCGTGGTTTACGTGCACGCAAACGAGCTGTTTGCCCACTGCTTTGTTTAATAATGCGGCTACGACGGAAGAATCCACCCCGCCGGAAAGAGCAAGCAGGACTTTTTTGTCCCCTACCTGCGCTTGAATTTCCGCTACTTGTTCCGCAATAAACGCATCAGCGAGCGCTTTGGTGTTGATACGTGCCATTGATTCGGGACGTACGTTGTTTTCCATAATCTTCTCTCCTTTTTTGTATATTAGTCAAGATTCGCCGTAATGGCATTGAATAATTCTTCATAACTTTCAAGCGCCTGCAAATCGGGATTTTCCGCCTTAATTTTATCGGTAGTTCTAAACAAAAAACCTGCTTTACTTGCGCGAATCATTTGCAAATCATTATGACTATCCCCTGCCGCAACCGTATCGTAGCCGATAGCGTGCAAACCCTTCACCGTTGTCAGCTTTGAGTTGTTTGCGCGCATAATACAGCCCGTAATTTCGCCGTTTTCCGCCACTTCCAAGCTATTGCAAAACAAGGTAGGATAGCCAAGCTTTTTCATAAGCGGCATAGCAAATTGCGTAAACGTGTCGCTGATAATAATCACCTGTGCCTTTTCGCGAAGCTTATCTAAAAATTCCTTTGCGCCAGCTAAAGGTTGCATTTTTTCGATAATCTCCACGATATCGTTTAAACCAAGATTATGTTCTTTTAAAACGCCTAAACGCCAACGCATAAGCTTATCATAATCGGGCTCGTCACGCGTAGTGCGAGTAAGCTCGGGGATACCGCTCGCTTTTGCAAATTCAATCCAAATTTCCGGAACAAGAACCCCTTCCATATCTAAACAAACTATTGTCATAATCTTCTTCCCCTTTTATTAGTGTTGAGAGTAGTTAGGCGCTTCCTTGCTGATGGAAATATCGTGGGGGTGGCTTTCAACCAAGCTTGCGTTGGTGATACGTACAAATTCCGAATTTGTACGCAGCTCTTCAACCGTTGCCTTACCGCAATAGCCCATACCGGAACGCAAACCGCCCTTCATTTGATAGATAACTTCCGCTACGCTACCACGATAAGGCACTCTGCCTTCCACGCCTTCGGGAACAAACTTTCTCGTGCCTTCTTGGAAATATCTATCCGAGCTGCCTGCCGCCATTGCGCCAAGCGAACCCATACCGCGATATACTTTATAGCTTCTGCCTTGATAAAGTTCTACTTCACCGGGGCTTTCGTACGTACCAGCCAAAAGCGAACCGACCATAACGGCGCTGCCGCCTGCCGCCAAAGCCTTTACGATGTCGCCGCTGTATTTGATACCGCCGTCCGCGATAATTCTCTTGCCGAGTTTATCCGCAACTTCCGCGCAGTCCATAATCGCGGTAAGTTGGGGAACGCCGATACCCGCAACGATGCGCGTCGTACAAATAGACCCAGGACCGATACCAACCTTTACAACGTCTGCGCCCGATTTAATCAACGCTTCCGTTGCCGCCGCAGTCGCTACGTTACCCGCTACAAGCGTAATGTTAGGGAATTTCGCGCGTACTTCTTCCACGCGCTTTAATACGCCCGCGGAATGACCGTGCGCCGTGTCAATGGTGATAACGTCCGCGCGCGCTTCGATTAACGCAGCGACTCTTTCCATCGTACCGTCCGCAACGCCTACTGCCGCGCCAACGAGCAATCTGCCGTTTTCATCACGCGCGGAGTTGGGATACTGAATGGATTTTTCAATATCTTTAATGGTAATTAAGCCTTTCAAGTAACCTTTTTCGTCTACGATAGGCAACTTTTCAATTCTATGCTTACCAAGGATTTTTTGCGCTTGTTCAAGCGAAGTACCGACGGGCGCAGTAACCAACCCCTTTTTCGTCATTACGTTGGAAATAGGTTGATCGTAATTGCTTTCAAAACGAAGATCGCGGTTGGTGAGAATACCGACCAACTTCTTATCGGGCGTGGTGATAGGCACGCCGCTGATGCGGTATCTTTCCATAAGCGAAATTGCGTCTCTTACGAGATTGTCGGGATACAAGAAGAAAGGATCGGTGATGACGCCGTGTTCGCTGCGCTTTACTTTATCCACTTCGTTCGCCTGCGCTTCTATGCTCATATTTTTATGTATAAAGCCCATACCGCCTTCACGCGCCATAGCGATTGCCATACGGCTTTCCGTAACCGTATCCATCGCGGCGCTGACTAAGGGTAAATTCAACGTAATTTTATCCGTCAGCTTGGTCGACAAATTTACGTCGTTGGGCAAAATATTTGATGCCTGCGGAATTAAAAGCACGTCGTCAAAAGTCAAACCTTCTTTTACAATTTTGCTGCTCATAGATTTATCTCCTTACACGTAAAAGTTTTTACTTTATTATAAAATGAAATGGATTGTTTTTGCCGTTAGACAATAACCATCCATTTACTTTTCAAGCCGCGCGAGAATCTCCCCGACGTACGCCTGCGAAGCGTCGTCGAGCCCATTCTGTTGCAATGCTTTCATTTTTCCCTTAATCATATCCACCGACGCATTATCCTGCGCCTTGTTTGCCGCTATAAGCAACGCAACTACTGCATTATTGCGTGGAAAGGTATTTCCTATCCATTCAAAAGCGCGCGCAAGGGCTTCGTCCTTTTTGCCGTTTTCGTACATAGCGACGCATACCTGCGCGTATACGTACTGCTTATACGAAGTTTCGATTGCCATTTCTTCATCTTTGGCGCAGCAATACGCGTCAAAGCCATTGTCCTTAATGAACTTTTCCCCGCATTTGATAATTTTGCCGTCGTTATCATCCAAAATCGCTACTTCCGTCGCATAGGCAATATATCCTATATCATCGGTTCGCTTGTATGCGTTTTCGGCGAAATAAATACTGGAAGATTCCATACCCATATTATACGTAATCTCCATCATAGTTTGCGGGAACACGACAATGAGCGCCAAAAGCATAAAGCTGAGCAGCGATACAATCGCCAACAACGTCGATAAAAAAGCTTTTAATATGACTTTATCAACGCTCATAATACTCTTCCCCCCATTCTATTTATCCTATTTTAGCACATTCAAAAGAAAAAATCAACTATATCAAACAAAATTATTTGGCATGAAAGCCATATTTTTTCTATATAATGTATTATGAAAAGATTTTTTAATAAAAAGACGCTCGCTTCTTTCTTAACGTGCATTTTCATTTTCTCATTCGTCCTTTCTTTCGGCGCTTGCAAAAAGTCGGTCGATTACTTTTCTTACGTATCCGAACTACGCGACAATATCTTTATCGCAGAAACGGAAGAATACAGCCTGAGATCCTATTCCGTCGTCAAAGAAACGCCCTATCACGCTGACGGAATCGCCATGGATGCTTCGCGCCGAATCGAAGCGTATTTTATTGCTCCGCAGGGGGATAAAAATTGCAAAATCGGCTTTACCTTAAACGGGAAATCCTACGGCGGCGATATGTCCTATGACAATGTCAAGGCGCAGTATTTTTGGACGTGTACCTTGGACGTATCCAAGTGCTCCAACCTTGATTTTTCCATTGAATACGGAGAAGAAGCCTTGCACTTCAACGCAAAGTCCATATTGAACGGAACAGAGCTTTCCCCCGACGTTATTTTGCAAAACGTAGCGAAAGAAAACGCTGAAATTTTCTCTAATCTAACCGATAAATACGGATTTGCGGGAGAAATCTACATACGGCTAATTTACGAAGAAAACGCTTATTATTACGTTGGAATTATCGACAGAACAGGTAAAATTTACGCTTTTTTAATCAACGCCGTCACAGGGAAAGTTTTAGCGAAGCGTATCACGTAAAAAATAAAACGCCTTTTCGGGGCGTTTTATTTTTTATCATTATCTTAACCAAAAATACGCAAGCAGCATAATCAAAATTCCGCTGATAATCATACAGCAAATAAGCGGAAACATAGCGCGATACGCGCCGCGAACAAGCGCCCAGTACTCTTTTTTCGTCAGCTTTTCCGTTTGACGAGCCCCCTTTTTCTTGTTGGGGTTATACCACTTAAAGCCTTCTACGTTCATATCCGCAAAAGTCGTTTCCGTATCTAATTCCTGTACAGGCAGCTTTTCTTTTTTTTTCTTTTTTTTCTCTGCTTTGTCCTTTTTAGCCATAATACTCCAAAACAAGGCTTATTTTACATTCGCCGCCTTTTCCGCTTCTTCCTGTGCCTTGATTTCCGCCATTTTTACTTCGTTTTCCGCGCGTTCCTGTTCGTCCGCATACAAGTGGCAAGCGCAGAAATGCCCTTCTTCCACTTCTTTGTACTTGGGCGCTACGTATTTACATACTTCCATGCATTGTTCGCATCTGGTATGGAATTTACAGCCCTTGGGCGGATTGACGGGGGAAGGGATATCCCCTTTCAAAATCACGCGGTTCATCTTCACGTGCGGATTAGGCACGGGAACGGCCGAAAACAGCGCTTTGGTGTACGGGTGCAGCGTGTTGCTGAAAATGCTCTTTTTCGAGCCAAATTCTACCATACTGCCCAAATACATAACCCCAACTTCGTCCGAAATATGCTTAACAACGGACAAATCGTGGGAAATAAACACGTAGGTCAATCCGAGTTCTTTTTGCAGTTCTTTAAGCATATTGATGATTTGTGCCTGAATGGATACGTCCAAAGCCGAAACGGGTTCGTCGCAAATAACGAGCTCGGGCTGCAAAGCAAGCGCGCGCGCAATACAAATACGTTGACGTTGACCGCCCGAAAACTCGTGGGGGTAACGCTCAAAATAATGCGGCTGCAAACCGCACTTTTTCATAACGTCTAATACGTAATCGCGGAAATTTTCTTTGCTTACCAAACCGTGCTGACGGGGTGCTTCGCCGATAATTTCCCCAACCGTCATACGGGGCGAAAGGCTCGCGTACGGATCTTGGAAAATCATTTGCATATTCGGGCGAAGCTTGTCAAACTCTTTGTTGGAAAGCTTTGTAATGTCTTGACCCTTAAAAATAACTTCACCGCTCGTAACGTCGTACAAACGCAAAATGGTACGTCCCATCGTCGTTTTGCCGCAACCCGATTCCCCTACGATACCAAGCGTTTTACCCTTTTTAAGGGCAAAGGAAACGTCGTCCACCGCGCGAAGATATTTGGTAGGCTTACCAAAGAAGTTTGTTCCTACGACGAAGTTCTTTTTTAGATTTTTTACTTCCAAAAGATTTTCGCAAGCAACTTCTTCCGTTTCTGCTACGGAGAGATTTTTTATTTCAGAATTACTCATTCTTTCTTCCCCCCTTCGTAATAACGATAGCAAGCTACGCTGTGCGTAGGCGTTACCTGTATCAAGTGCGGATATTCGCCCGCACATTCCTTTTGGCACATTTCGCATCTATCGCGGAAATAGCAATAATTAGGCATATCCACGGGATTAGGTACAAACCCGGGAATACAGTACAAGGATTCCACTTCTTCATCCACCGTGGGCTTACTCTTTTGCAAACCGATGGTGTACGGGTGCATAGGATTATCGAAAATATCTTCCGAAGTACCCATTTCAATCACTTTGCCCGCATACATAACCACTACAAAATCCGCCATTTCGGCAACTACGCCCAAATCGTGGGTAATCAACATAATTGAACCGCTGATTTTGTCTTTAATTTCACGAAGCAAGTCCAAAATTTGCGCCTGAATGGTTACGTCGAGTGCCGTCGTCGGTTCATCTGCGATAATCAAGCGGGGATTGCAAAGCAAGGACATCGCAATCATAACGCGTTGGCGCATACCGCCCGAAAGCTGATGGGGATATTTTTTATAAACCCCTTCGGGGTCGGCAATACCGACGAGATTGAGCATTTCAATACTACGCGCTTTTGCGTTTTTCTTCGAAATGCCTTCGATATGCAAGAATGCAACTTCGTCGAGCTGATTCCCGATCGTAAAAACGGGGTTGAGCGACGTCATCGGTTCTTGGAAAATCATTGCGATTTCTCTGCCGCGAATCGAGCGCATCGCTTCGACGGGCATTTTTGCAATGTCGTACACCTTTTCGTCCATTTCATACATCGTGCCGCCAAGCGCATCCTTTTTTACAACGGGTTTACCGCCCTTCTTCACGACTACTTGTACGCCATTTTCTTCTTTCGTCTCG
>JBGVRC010000084.1:0-2642 GCA_045128055.1 Candidatus Scatosoma sp.
AAAAGAACAAAACGGGTTGCTCCGCGAAATTTTGGTTGCGCTTAAAATAAAGTTTGACTTGCCCATAGGAAAGGAGCTTGGAAAGTGAAGCGCACAAAATGCACCGTCAAGAGCGTAAAGGTTTCGCCGTTCATTACAACCGCCGGGCACCCCTTTGTATTTTTGGGCGCCGCTCGAATTGTGCTAGAACTGGTTCGAACCTATACGGACGGCACAACCGAAAAAGCGTTGCTTACCATTAAAATTCGTCCCGGCTATAAAACGGACGGGGCAAGCACATTTTTTCCGATTTCGTTGCTGGTGCCGCAATGGGTGCCGGGTGACGACCATTACAACGCCGCCCCGGTTGCGCACGATGTTCTTTATATGCTTGGGGGAATTATTGCCGGGGAATTTGAAGCGGTGCATTTAAGCCGCGAAGAAGTGGACGACATTTTGCGCGGCGTTTGGCGTTGCTGGGGAATGTCCCGATTTGTTGCCGGGTGTGCCGACAAGGGCGTTGAAATTTTTGCTGGTGGAAATGACCATTGGGGAAATGATGGTTACAACGTGCGCCAATTTGTTGAAGTGAAATGGGAGGCGGCTGCATGACTATTCTAGAATACGCCTACAAGTTCATCGGGAAGCCGTATGTTTGGGGCGGCGACGGAAGCGGCAAGCATGGCGGCGGGCTGGATTGCTCCGGCTTTGTTGTTGAGTGCTTGAACGCCTTTGGAATTGTGCATGGCGATTTCACCGCGCAATCGCTTTATAAGCGCCTTTTAGACCTTGGGTGGGTAAGTGTACCCCGTGGGCTTGAAACGGGCGCTGACGTTGTGTTTTGGGGCAAATCAACGGGCAATATCACTCACACGTCTTTAGCAATAGGCGACGGGCTGCAAATTGAAGCGGGCGGCGGCGGTTCTAAATGCAAAACCCCGGAAACTTCGACCGGCATGGTACGCGTTCGCCCGCTTGCCATGCGTTCCGATTGGGTTGCCGCATTGCGCAAGCCAAAATAAATTTTTTGTTGACTGGGGAGTACAACAAAAGGAAGCACCCGGAGCGTTTTGCCTCGGGTGCTTTTTTGCCGCTTGCCGGGAGCTAGTCGGGGCGGCTGCAATTAACAAATTTACTTTTTATTGCCGGGCTTTGTCGGGCTTTTGTTTGCCGGGTTTAGGTGCTTTGGCACCAGTGCAACAAATGGGGCGCCCGGCTGGTAAACGGGTTCAAGCGGCGTTTTATTCATAGTGCCATGTCCCATTCGAAAGGCGCTGCAACCTTCCACCCGCCCACACTTCCAAAACGCCGCTTTCCGCGTTTTCGTTTATAACGGTCCATTTCGTGTAAGTTGTGCAGCGCCCGCCGTTACAAACTACTAAAGCACTATGCCAAAGGCTGGGTCCAAACATGGGCAAAACAAGCATCAAAACTATAAACACGCAAAGGGCAATAATTTTGAGCACGTCCAAAAAGCCGCTAGATTCGTCATTTTGGCTATTGTTCCACCAAATGGGCGGCGGTGTGTAGTGGGCGTCTTTGTCAATGTTCAATTTGTACCCGCCCCAAATATCGTTTTCGTCTTTAGCCATTTTTGCCCTCCTTGCTTTCATTGCGGTGGTTTGGTTCGCCGCCTTTGGAATTTGCGTGCCAGTTGCTTTTATGGTTTTGTTCCGCGTCACGCATCCACGGAATGTCCTTAATTCTAATCATCATTTTGCCCTTCCTTATGCCGCAAAAACAAACTTGCAGCGGTTCAATCTTGTTTCCTTTAGCCCTTCGCGTTCGGTGTGCGCCTTAATGGTGCCTTTGAGCGTGAATTGCTTGCCTTCCAAAACTTTAAGCCACGCATAGTCGCCGGAGTGTTCTTGCAGCTCTTCAACGCCCGGAAACGCCTTCCAAGGGCTGCAACTACCAGTCACCCACACAAAGCAATGTCCGGCGTTGTCGCGCATTGTGTATCCGTACATTGTGCAATCGTTGCCAGTGTAATCAGTGCTGTCAAAGTGGAAGCAGCGTTGCAAGGTCACTTCGGTGCAAACCTTGTCGCCAACCTCGCCAAAAAATTCGCTAAACGTTGCAGCGTTTGCAGCCGTGCGCCTTGCCTTTAAAACGGCGTTAATGGCAGCACGCAATTCATATTTTTTGCATTCTTCGTCCCATTTGCAAACACCAGCCAACGGGTCTATTTCAAGGTAAGGCACCGCATCAATTTCAGCCGTGTCCCACCCTTCAACCGGGTTTGCAAAATACCACCAAGCCCCGTTAAAACGTGCGCCCAATGCCTTGAGCTGGTCTTTATGTTCGAACGTGTTGCCCATAACTGCAAAGGCGTGTCCGTTTTCGTTAAGCCCTAAAGCGTTATAATGCTCGGCAATGTGCGCGTTAAATTTGGCTTCCTTTTTAGCATTTCGGGCGTCGCGGCGGGCTTGCAACTTTGCTTCGTATTCCGGGGTCATTTCCTTCCAGTGCGTGAGGTAAAACCCGCTTCCGTTGCACTGAAAGCAAACGCCGCCCTCAATATGCCCGTATTCACGAATATAGCCGGAGCCGCCGCATTTGGGGCAATCATCATTTTCCCAATACTTTGTTCCGTTTTTGTCGGTTCTAATTAAACGTGTTCCCATTTTAAAGCTCCTTGCAAATTGTTAATTGCTTACGGC
>JBGVRC010000085.1:0-19907 GCA_045128055.1 Candidatus Scatosoma sp.
ACTTTTGTCAATCGCCGTTTGGTTTGCGCCAAACCAAATCCCCGCAATCAAGGGGAACAACGCGATAATGCCGCCAACGACAAAGCCTTTCCACACGCGGTATTCTTTGGCTTCCTTGTGGGAAGACATTTTGTACGACGAACCGTACATTTCCGCCGTGGAGCGTTTTACGTTGCCCGAAACGAGCATTTCGTAGTTCGAGCCGCCGTTCGCCCAAGAAATTAGCGCGTCGTAACCCGCCGCCCCGACGATACATACAACCGACCAAATGACGTGCTTGTTTTCCCATTTTAAAGTCTTTACGTCCCCTTGATTTAAGAAAATAAGCATCAAAATCGTACCCGCGCAAGCATACATAAACATAGACGGAATGCTCGATTTGAACATTTGCCACGCATAGCCTAAGTAGTACTTACATTTTTTCTTAAAATTTGCCATAATTTTGCTCTCTCCTAACTTTTTCCGTTGTATTTTCAGGTTTTTCAACCGTATTATTCTTTTTATCTTGCAGGCGTTTGTATCGTCTGCTTGTCCGTCACAATAAAATCCAGCCTTTCGTCCTTTTCATCGCGCGGCACTTCTTGTATCACTTGGAAATCAAAGCAATAGCCTATCCGCTTCGCTTCGGGATATTTACAAAGGTATTTGTCGTAATACCCTTTCCCATACCCCAAACGATTGCCCGTCCTATCCGCCGCCAACAAAGGCAAAAGGATATAATCGGGGGATTTTTGGTACGGCTCGCCAACAGGTTCGCGTATGCCCATATGTGAAAGGGTAAAATCTTCCCCGTGCTCCACGGCAAGCATTTCCCCGTTTTCTATTTTTGGACAAAGCATTTGATACCCCTTTTGTTTCAAGCCTTCTATCAGCTTGTCCGTCGGCGCTTCCGACGAAAAGGAAAGATAGACGAAAACCGTTCGACGCGTACCTGCCCCCGTCTTTTTTGTTTCCAAGCCGTCCAAAAGCTTAAAAACGTTATCGCAAAGCAGGCATTCTTTCACGTCCCGATTTTCGTTGTCCGCGCGCCGCTCTTTCATACGCTCTCGCAAATTTTGCTTTCTTTTCGCAAGGTCTACAAGCGGCTCGTTTTCCACAAAACGCAATTTATTCGTATACATACACAAACTCCGCGCGCCTTGTCGCCGCGCATAACACTTCGTACGCAATCGTACCCGTTTTCTTTGCGGTTTCGTCCGCGTCTGCCATCACGCAAACCCATTCCCCGCGCTTTTTTGCGCCCTTTTGCATACAAACGTCCATACACAAACGATTGACGTTTTCACCTAAAAAACCGTTGTCTTTCGTCCGCAACGCTCCGTCCGCATACCCAAGACGCACCAAAGAAAACTTTTCTCCATGGATTAGGTCAACCGCTTCGCCATAGCCCGCGCCGCCGCCTTTATACACGCGATTTTGTAGGCTTTGCGCGTAAATTTTCATCGCTTTTTTTACGGGAAAATCCGTCAAAAAAAGTTCGTTTCCGCTCGGCAAATAGCCGTACAGTCCAAGCCCCACGCGCGCCATATCAAAAGCGAACGCTTTTCCAAGCAAACAGCCCTGCGTCGCGCTTAAATGGGCGCAAACGCCTTGAAAATACCGCCGACAAAGCTTTTCCGCCCGTTGAAAGCGTTTCCTTTGCAGTTCCGCTTGGGCAGGGGAATAGAGATGAGAATACACGCCTTCCACCGCAATCTCCGCTTGGTTTTGCAAATACTCGCAAACGCGGCGTAAGGTGGAAAGGCTCATACCGTAACGGTTCATTCCCGTATTGATTTTTAAATGTACCTTTGCCTGCAAACCATACCGTTTGCAAACGCCAACAAATAGCTTTGCCGTCCGCATATCGTTGATACTGCCGACCAAGCCGCCGCTGACGATATAAAAGGCTTGTTCTTCGTTTATCGGCGGCGTAAAGACCAAAATATCCTTTCCGCACGCCGCCCCACGTATCGCCAAGCCTTCTTCTACAAGGGCAACCGCAAAGCAATCGGCTACGCCGCAAAGAGCGGCAACCACTTCTTCCGCGCCGTGTCCGTAGGCGTTGGCTTTGACGACCGCGCAAAGCTTCCCGCCCGTTTTCCGCTTGAAAAGCCTTGCGTTGTCGCGTATATTTTTAAGCTGTATTTCCGCGCGCACTTTTTGCATAGTGTATTGTATGCAAACGTTTGTAATTGCGTGCGATTTTTATCAATATTTACTCTTTACTAAAGATGATGCGGTGACAATTATCGCACTCAATCGTCGCCCCGCCCGTCAGCTTGTTACGAGCCGCCAAAGGCGGTTCCATACTACAAAACGGACAGCGTGAACCGACCATTTCCCCGAAGATAGGGAAGATTTTTTCCTTACGCTTGGTTTTGTATTTTTCTAAAACTTCCGCGGGAATATCTTTCGCTATTGCCGCAAGCTCTTTTTCGATAGCAAGGCGTTCGTCTTCTCTGGACGCTTTTACCGCCTTGTATTTTTCGGAAGCTTCGCCGTATTGCTTTTGCGCGGAAATAACTTGCTTTTTCAGCTTTTGATATTCCGCGTCCAAAGCTTTGATATTTGCAACCAAAGCGTTGATATCCGCCTTGATCTTCTTCAACTGATCCACGATGGACTGCGCGTTCTTTTTATAGAAAGCGATATCTGCGCCGCCAACCACCAACTCGTCCAAATGCTCGAAATCCTTTAAGGTTTCTTCCGCTTTTTCGTACTGCTTAGCAAGGTTTGCCGCTTCCGCTTTCAACGCGTTTGCTTTCACTTCCAAAGAATCCAGCTTTTCGGGCGCGGTTTCAAGGAACTTTTTAAATTTTACGTATTCCTTTCTCTCGTCGCACCCAGCGATTTCTCTTTCGATCTTGTAAAGCTTGGTGTCCACTTCTTGATAGTTTAAAATTGCCTGTAACTGTGACATAATATACTCCTCCCGTCAAAGCAGCTCGGTATCCGTGTGGAAAGCACAAGGAATTTTCGCCTGCTGACGGATTTTTTTACAATATTTTTCAAATCCGTAATTTTCGGACGCGTAATGGGTCAACACGATCACCGCCAAACCCGATTCCACCGCCCAAGTCAATACGTGGTGTTTAAAATCGGCTGAAACGATAACGTCCGCGTTTTGCTTTTTCGCAAACGCAACCCCCGCTTCGTCCCCGCCCGCGCCGCAAAAGCTCGCCGCGCGCGTAATCTTCTTATCCGCCGCCCCGTAGGATAAAATACGCTGGGTGCGGAAGATGTTTTTCATATTATCGACCAAATCGCAAAGCGTCGTTTGCTCTACGTCGTACGCTCTGCCATAACCGCCGTTTTCCAAAAGGTGCATTACTTCTACGTTTTGCGCGCTTTCGCTGCCGGAAGAAATACACACCCCTTCCATCAAGCTCTCGTCCACGCCGCCGTCCACCGTGTCTAAATTCAAATGCATAGAAATCACGGAAATGCCGTTGCGTAAGCATTTGACGAGCTTGCCGCCCAGCAACGCGCTATCGTCCACGCGAATATTGCCGATTTTTCCGTAAATAGCAGGGTGGTGGGTGACGATTACGTTCGCGCCGATTGCCATCGCTTTTTCAATCGCCGTATTCGTCAAATCCAAGGTAAACAACGCCCCGACGAGCTCTTCGCCGCAGTCCACCAAAACACCGCTATTATCATATCCGTGATACTTCGCGCAATATTCATCGCTGAGCGTTTTGGGCGCAGCTTCGTTTAAAAGCGCGTAAAAATCATTTAATTTCACCGCGTAACACTCCTTGTAATTTTTCTTTTTTCGCCTGCAAAGCCGCTCTGCTCTCGTCCTGCAAGCCGTTATCCTGTAAGTATTTTTCTACGTTTGCAACCAGCTTTTTCATACGCTCGACAAAATCCGCGGGCATAGAGCGCAAATTCTCTCTGCCAAACTCATACTCCGCCGCCGTATATGCTTGGTCGCTGTTTTCACCGTTTGCATTGCGCCCGCCCGTAATCACTTCGTAATATTTCCCGTCCGCGAAGGTGAAATCCCTATCGATATACCCGCCGTTTTCGTGGATATACCGACGGAGCTTTTCCGCGTCGTGCATGGGTTGAAAAACAAAGCGCAAGGGCATAAAGCCATGCTTTGCATCGGACAAAATCGATACGATTTCGCTGCCGCCCATACCCGCGATGATCACTTCTTCCGTATCGCTCGGCACGCCGAAAAAGCCGTCGCCAAGCACGCTTTCCGCTTTGCCTGCGCGGATATAGGGCGCGAGCAATTTTTCCGCTTTCGCCAAGCTACCGCGGCTGACGTCGGATAAAATCGCCTTTTCGCAAAGCCCGTTTTTCAGCATATATTCCGAGCAATACCCGTGGTCGCAGCCTACGTCCGCAAAGGTCTTTGCGGGACGGAGCAAGGAACACAGCGTATCAATCCGTTTGCCGTAGCCCATAGCTTATTCCAAAAAGTCCTTCAAACGCTTGCTGCGGGAAGGGTGACGAAGCTTACGCAGGGCTTTGGCTTCGATTTGACGGATACGTTCACGGGTAACGTTAAATTCTCTGCCCACTTCTTCAAGCGTTCTCGATTTCCCGTCGTCAATACCGTAACGAAGCCGCAAAACCTTTTCTTCGCGGGGGGTAAGGGTATCCAACACCCCAAGGAGCTGCTCTTTGAGCATCGTAAACGCAACGGAATCGCTGGGCGTCGTCGTCTTTTCGTCTTCGATAAAGTCTCCCAAGTGGCTGTCTTCTTCTTCACCGATAGGCGTTTCCAAGGAAACGGGGTCTTGCGCGATTTTTTGAATTTCGCGTACGCGGTCTTCGGTTACGCCCATTTTTTCCGCGATTTCGGAAGGGGTGGGTTCTCTGCCCAGCTCTTGCAACAACACGCGTTGTACTCTCGTCAATTTGTTGATGGTTTCTACCATATGCACGGGAATACGAATGGTACGCGCTTGGTCGGCGATAGCGCGGGTAATCGATTGACGAATCCACCACGTTGCGTACGTGGAGAATTTAAAGCCCTTTTGATAATCGAATTTTTCCACCGCTTTCATAAGCCCCAAATTGCCTTCTTGAATCAAATCCAAGAAAAGCATACCGCGGCCCACGTAACGCTTCGCAATGGAAACGACCAAACGCAGGTTTGCTTCGGAAAGGCGTTTTTTCGCCGCTTCGTCGTTTTCCTGCATACGCTTTGCAAGCTCCACTTCTTCGTCCGCGGAAAGCAAGGGCACTCTGCCGATGTCTTTCAAGTACATTTTTACGGGATCGTCCAAGCCGATGTCGGAAAGAGCCTGTTCAAAGAGTTCTTTATCTCTTTGGTCTTCGTCCACGATTTGGATGCCCGCTTCCGCAATGGATTTGTACACGAAATCCATTTGATTGGCGTCCGTGTCGTACTTTTCCATTACGTCGCACAAAGCGTTAGTGGAAATGCTGCCTTTCTTACCGTAAGCGCTGATAATACCGCCTACAAGTTCATTGAGTTTTTGTTCGGATATATTCACCTTTTTATCCTCCGTTTATACCAAAACAGTTTTCTGTTTTATTTTTTCGTTTTATTTTTTTAACGCGCTCTTTCTTCTTACGAGCTCGCTTAATTGTTTCGCTATTTTTTTGCGTTCTTCTTCGTCCGTCGTAGCCGCGTACAAAGCGTTGCACTTGGCGATGTCTTCTTCGATTTTCGCGCCGCGCAAAGCCCGCACGCTGTCAAAGAAAAACTTTTCCGCCACTTCGCCCGAAAGCTTGTCTTCATAGTTTAAATCCAAGATTTCGTTTAATTCTTCGCAAGTTTCTTCCAGCACTTCAAACAGCTCGCTGGGGCGCACCCGTTCCCCTTTTTCTTCCCGTTCGGAAATGTAGTCCGCGATGATAATTTGCGTTTCGTCCGCGAAGGAAATTTCGCGAAGGTTAAACTGCTTTGCATAGCTCGCCGAGAAAAGCTTTGCCGCCAAAATAAAGCGTTTGGCTTTTAAAAACTTGTCCGCGCCCGCCGCCGTTTCGCTGATATTTTGCTTGGGCACGGCGGTGATTTGCACCTGCTCGCCCCCGTCCTTGGAAACGTTGCGAAGGTCTTTTTCCAAGGCGTGGTAGGTAACCCCCGTCTTGTCGCGCAGCTTTTTCAAAAGCTCTTCCTTCACACTCTCGCTCTCCGCCGTGGATACGATACGGAGCGCTTCACCCAAGAAACGGCGTTTGTCTTCCGTCTTTGTTAAATCGTATTTTCTTTCCAAGGCGTGGATTTTATAATCGATAAGCGGCATCGCCGCGTCTAAGCACTTTTGATAGGCTTCCGCGCCTTGACGAGCTACGTCGTCGGGGTCAAGCCCGTCGGGCATCGGCACTACGCGTACCCGCAAATCTACGTCTGCGAGAATTTCCAAACCGCGTAAGTCCGCTTTTTGCCCCGCAAAGTCGCCGTCGTAACTGATGTACACGTCTTCGCTGTACCGCTTGACAAGCCGCGCTTGTTCTTTGGTAAGCGAAGTACCCATGGACGCGACGACGTTTTTAAAGCCTGCTTGGTAAAGGGAAATGGTGTCCATATACCCTTCTACGATAATCACGTTTTGAATGGGCTGTTCCCGTTTGAGCTTTTTAAGCAGGTTGACGTTGTACAACGTTTTGCTCTTGTTGAAAAGCAGGGTTTCCTTGGTGTTTTTGTACTTGGCGAAGTCCTTTTTTTCTAAAATTCTGCCGCCGAACGCCACCACTTCGTCAAAGGCGTTGATGATAGGGAAGATAAGCCGTCCGCCCTGCGCGTCGATGAGCCGTCCGCTCTTGCTTTCCTGCACGACGCCGCTATCCAACAGGTCTTGACGGTAGTACCCTTTCCCCGCCAAATAATCGGGCAGTCCGTAGAAATCCAGCGAAGCGCCAAGCCCAAATTTTTTCACCGTCGTCGGGGCTAAACCGCGACGGGAAATGTATTCCAAGTGCGCCTGCGCTCTGTCGTCGCCGCTGTATAGGTTAGACAGATAAAACCTTGCCGAATCCAGCATAATCGCCGCGAGCGCGTCACGCTTTTTCTTCATTTGCAAAGCCCGTTCGCTGTCGAAATTCCCTTCGGGGACGGTCATTTTCGCGCGCGCCGCCAAGATACGCACCGCGCCGATAAAGTCGGTGGATTCGATTTCCTGCACAAAGCGCACGACGTCGCCCGACACGCCGCAACCAAAGCAATGGTAAAACTGGTCACCTTCGCTCACGGAAAAAGACGGAGTCTTTTCGTGATGGAAGGGACAGCACGCCCAATGGTTGCCACCCTTTCTATCCAACGGTACGTAGCTGCGGATGACTTCGATTATATCGTTTTTTTGCTTCAACGCCCGTAAAAATTCGGCGTCGATACCTTTTCCGCTGCTCAATTAACGCACACCCCCTATCGAGAAAGTAGCGGGAATAAACAAATCTTCGAATACGCTGATGGCGTATCTGTCCGTCATACCCGACAAATAATCGCATACGACCCGCTCTTTATCGTAATTTTCCAGCAAGCCTTTATAGGGCTGGGGCAGCTTTTCCACGTGCCTTAAAAAATACTCGAAAAGCTGCGTCAACATACGGCCTGCTCTGTCCTGCATAGATTTATTCGTTACGCCATACACGTTTTTAAACATAAACGCGCGCAGCTCGTTCGTAGCGTTCATCACTTCGTCCGACATTTTCACGTACGGCTTACCGTACGAATTTTGCCAAATGTCGCTTATCGCCGTGTTGATACGCACCTTGGTCTTATCCCCCAGCACCTTTACCGCATTGCGGGGCAAGTCTTCTTCCTTCAACATTCCCGCGCGAATGGCGTCTTCGATGTCGTGGTTGATATAGGCGATTCTATCCGCCAAGGAAACGGCTTGTCCTTCCAAGGTTGCGGGCTTGCCGGAGCTTTTATGCTCCATAATCCCGTCGCGGACTTCCACCGTCAAGTTTAATCCACGCCCGTTCTTTTCAATGACGTCCACCACACGGACGGATTGTTCGTTGTGTTCAAACCCGCAGGAAGAAATTTCGTTGAGTACCTTTTCGCCTACGTGCCCAAACGGGGTATGTCCCAAATCGTGACCGAGCGCAATCGCTTCCGCCAAATCTTCGTTTAAACGCAAGGTACGCGCTATCGAGCGGGCAATTTGCGAAACGTCGAAGGTATGGGTCAAGCGGGTGATGTAGTGGTCGCCTTCGGGCGCGCAAAACACCTGCGTTTTGTTTTTCAAGCGTTTGAAAGAATTGCTGTAAATAATTCTGTCCCTATCCCGTTGAAATTCCGTGCGGAAATCGCAGGGCGCTTCTTCGCGAAGCCTGCCTTGGGTCTGCGATGAACGCACCGCGTAGGGTGACAAAAATAATTCTTCGTTTGCGCAAACGCGTTCTCTTACGTTACGGTATTCCTTTTCCACGATATTTCCCCCTTTTTATGTTGCCTACGGTATATTTATACCCAAAATATATTATTTTATATAATATATTCGACAAAACTTTTTGATTTCCTTTTTTTTGCGCAAACTTTTTTGGATTTTTTATATTTTATATAAAAAAGCGCAAAAAAAAGCCTTCCGTTTTAAAAACGAAAGACTTTTTGCCTGTATTTTTACCTTTAAACGAGTTTTCTGCCCATCAAAACGCCCATCACCGACGCCATCATCAGTCCGCGCGTCCAACCGCTGCTGTCGCCAAGACAATGCAGACCCTTTACGTTGGTGTTGAAGTCGGTATCCATTTGGATACGGTTGCTGTAAAATTTCAGTTCGGGCGAATACAAAAGAGTTTCCGTCGCCGCAAAGCCAGGGACTACGTGGTCGACCGCTTCGATAAAATTGATGATATTCACCATCGTTCTGTACGGCATAGCCGCCGTAATATCCCCCGCCACCGCGTCCTTTAAGGTGGGGCGCAGGTTAGAACGCTCTAATTCCTTTTGCCACGTGCGTTTGCCGCTTAAAATATCCCCGTATCTTTGCACCAAAATATGCCCCGCGCCGAGCATATTCGTCAGCTCGCCGATTTTTTGCGCGTACGCAATCGGTTGATTGAACGGGTACGAGAAATTGTGCGAACACAAAATCGAAAGGTTGGTGTTGTCCGATTTCAAATCCTTATAGCTATGCCCGTTGACGACCGCCAAATTGTTGTCGTAATTTTCCTGCGAAACGAAGCCGCCAGGGTTTTGACAGAAAGTACGTACTTTGTTTTTAAAAGGCAAGGGATAGCCGATGAGCTTGGATTCGTACAAAGCCTTGTTGACGGTGTCCATAACTTCGTTTCTCACTTCCACGCGCACGCCGATGTCAACCGTGCTTGCCGCGTGTTCAACGCCGTACTTTTCGCACATTTTTTCCAGCCAGTCCGCGCCCCGTCTACCTGTGGCAATCACCGTTTCGTCCGCGAAGATTTCCATACTGTTTTTTCCGTCCGCAGCCACAATGGTTACGCCCCTGCATGCCCCGTTTTCAATAATCGGGGCTACGCATTCGTATTCAAAATACATCTCTACGCCTTGTTGTTGCAGGTATTTTTCAATCGCCAAATAAATGTCGTGCGCCTTTTCCGTACCCATATGGCGAATGGGACAATCAACAAGCTTTAATCCTGCTTTAATCGCTCTTCTGCGGATTTCTTTGACTTCGTCGCCGCTATCCAAGCCTTCGATATGCTCGTCTGCGCCAAATTCCAAATAAATTTTATCCGTATAATCAATCGTTTCTTGGGCTAATTCCGCGCCTATCAAATCGGGCAAAGAACCGCCTACTTCATAGCTTAACGAGAGTTTACCATCCGAGAACGCACCTGCGCCCGAAAAACCCGTCGTGATATGGCAATAGGGCTTGCAGTTGACACATTCTTTCGTTTTACTCTTGGGACAACGACGGTTTTCTATCGCCTTGCCCTTTTCCACGATCACAATTTTTTTCTTACTGCCCCTTTTTATCATTTCCAGCGCGGTGAATATCCCCGCCGGGCCTGCGCCCACGATTACTACGTCTGCTTTCATCTTATACTCCTTATCATCAAATTTCGCGCCAAAAAATATTCAACGCGTACCTGCCTACGCCATTTTTATTTTTTAGCCCTTCACAAACCATATTATTATATAACGAATTTTTTATTTTGTCAATAGGGAAATGAAAAATTCTAATATAAAATTTTGCGCCCGTTACACAGTCGTAACGGGCGCGTTTCCCACTTTTTAGTTTTTGTTTTCCCTGCTTTGCTTTTTTGCCGTACTTTTTCTTAAAATCTTTAATTTATAGGAATTATAGCGCAAGATAAACAGCGAAGGAAGATTGAGAAGCACGTTGACGATGGCTACGGGAATGGAAATGGCAAACCACATTTCCGTCAACGGATACATCAGCAAGATGGCAAAACCGAAAAATAAGCTGAAAAAATGTCCGATTTCGCCGTAACAAATTTCCAAAAGAAATCTATCCAAGTATTCCACACTCTTAGGGTCGGCGATTTTATTCTTTCTAAAACCCGTGAAATGCCCGATTTCAGGCACGTAATCTTTCCATTTACGGATTTTTAATTTCTCGTAAAATTTCTTTTCTTTCGCGGAAACGATATACGCCTTTTTTTCGTGATTTGCGCACTTTTTAGGCAACAGGCGAGCTATGGTGGAAATGATTATATCTACGATAATGACAGCAACCACCGCAAGCGCCGTATACCCCAAAACGGATAAGAAATCCGCATTGTAGCCCAGCGTTACAAGAGTTGCGATGATGGATACGCAAACCGCGATAATACTCAAATATAAAATCATACTTCCACCCCCGCTTCGTCTTGATTGTCTTCTTGGTTATCTTCTTCCGCATCCGCTTCTTCGTCGCCATAGGTAAGGGGAACGCCGTACACTTCTTCATATTTCGCCTTGCAGAGCGCGTACGCTTCGTCCTTCATCTTTTCCGCGCCGACCTTTTCCCCAAGCGTTTTGTCGGGATATATGGGCGGCAAAATGTGGAAGGTAAATCTTTGCATAGGATAGCCGTCGCCGTCCAAGCGGGTATCGTCCGTCATAGAGATAAAGGTGGGCAACACAGGCACGCCTGCGCGATACGCCATTTTAAAGCCGCCGATTTTAAAGGGACGGGGCTTGCGATAGTTCCACCACATACCTTGTTCGGGATAAATCAAAATGCTTTCCCCGTTTTGCAGCAACGTATTTACCGCGGACATAAAATTGATCATCGTGCGGCGGTTGCTGGACAAAGGCAGGGTGTTGCAATGGCGGAAAAAGTAGCCGTACAACCCAGGAAAGTTGGTGTAATTGCCTTCGCGAATGACCTTATATAAGTATTTATGGGGCAAATGCTTTCGAATACAATGAAAAACTACGTAGTTGTCAAACGGGTGGAAATGGTTGCAGGTTATAATCGCGCCGTTTTGCAGGGCGGAAAGATGCTCTTCCCCCGTCACGCCGTCGATGATCAAGATATCCTTTTTAATGAGCTTCAAGAAAAATCTATCGGCCACGCGGTTGGCGATCCGTCTGCTGATTTTACTCGACCATTTTTTGCAAAGGTAATCCACCTTATCGGGCAAAAGCTCGGGCGCGGGGGGATCGTTTTCTACGTCTTCGTCAAAGCGCCCCGTTTTTTCGTATTCTTTGATTTTTTGCAGGATCTCCAAACGCCCTGCGGAGATCTTCGTTTCGTCCATGGTATACTCCTTTTTCAAAAAACTCCCTTTTTTACGCTTTGTTTCCGTAGCGTTTTCCGTATACCTTAAAGTACCCGTCCGCGCGCGCGATTTCGCTTTCCGCCAACGCTTTTAAGTTCTTTTCGGTGAGTTTATCTCTTTCCACGTCGTCTTGCGTCGCGTTGTCAAGCATAGCTTTTAACTGCCCGTAAAATTCCGTGCGTTCGGCGTATTCCCAAAAATATTCTTGATAGGGAACGTCCGCGTACCGCCAAGGCTTCCAAGTCATCAAATAATGCACGATGCGCAGTTCTTCTCTCGACAAATAATCGTTTGCGACGGGGCTTTTGTTCCAAGCGCGGGGCAAGCGAAGCACTCTGTCCTGACAAAGCACGTTTAAGTAGTCTTCGTCTTGGATAACGCTGAATTTATATTTCTTCAAAAGGTCGGCGAATTGACGGTAAAAGCCTTCTTCTCTAAACGCTTTTAAATTCATCAGCAACACGCCCGCGTTGAAGAAATAGTCGGGATTGAGCCCGTCCACTTCCGTCACGTAGCGTTTGTACACGTCAAAGCTGTTCACCCCTTCGCAGGGCGCGCCTGCGAGCATATTATCGCCCATATCCAAATGATATAATTCGGCAATATCCCCCAAAATGACGGTGTCGCAATCCAAATAAACGGCTTTGTCGTACTGCGGGAACATACTTGCGATAAACACGCGGAAATAGGTAGTCGCAGTATAATAATCGCGCATATGCAAATCCGCCTTGATTTCTTCCAAACGCTCGGTTACGTCCACAAAAGAAATGGAAAAACCTGCTTTGTTATAGCGCATAATTTTGTCTTGATATTCTTGACGAATCCCCGAATGGAGCACGTACATTACGTAATCGTATTCGTGGGAAGAATTTTCCCAAAGAGATTCGAGCGTAATGGAAAGGAAAGGCAAATAATTGTCGTCCGTAGCGAAGAAAATGGGGATTTCCCCTTTCTTTTGCACGCAAGGCTTTACATTTTCTTCCTTTTTAGACGCGCCAAATTCCGATTTCCACGGGGTAGGATGCCGCATATCCGATTCGTTCCAGCCCCTTCTGTACAATTTTTGTTGCATAGCTTTTTTTTCGCCGTTTTTTCGGCAAACTCCTTTTATGATTGCTGTATTTTAAAACGCAAAGCCTTTCGCACTTTCCGTCTGCCATTTTATTCTATCTCAGTTTATCCAAAAAGACAACCTTTCCACCCCAAAAATCGCTCTACTTGAAATTTTTACCACTCTACTGCAACGAAAAATGAACTCTACTGTGAGTAGAGTTCATTCAAAGTCTTTATTTTAAAGGGTTTGCAAGCTTCGTCTGTTACGTTTCCAACAAAATAGTGACGGGTCCGTCGTTGTACTGTTCGATTTTCATATCCGCGCCAAACACTCCTTTTTTTACCGTAACGCCCTGCGCGATGAGCTGTTCTACCGCATACTCGTACAACGGCTCGGCGCGTTCGGGACGCTCGGCAAGGGTAAAGCTCGGTCTGTTTCCGTGCGAAGCGTCGCCGTATAAGGTGAACTGGGAAACGAGCAAAACTTCCCCGCCGACGTCTTTCACCGACAGGTTCATTTTTCCGTTTTCGTCTTCAAAAATACGTAACGCCGCTATTTTTTTGGCAAGGTACGCCGCTTCCTTTTCGGTATCTCCCGCTTTTACGCCAAGATACACGGTCAGTCCAAACGGGATTTCGCTGATAAGCGTTCCGTCTACGGACAGCGTCGTTTTCTTTACTCTTTGCACAACTGCTTTCATACTCGCTCCTTACATACAAACAAAACGCAGGATACGCTCCTGCGTTTTGCGTTTTTTATCCATGCTTATAAACCGAAATTAAACGCGGCTCATGTATTCGCCCGTTCTCGTGTCGATACGAATGGTTTCGCCTTCTTCTACGAACATGGGAACTTGAATGGTTGCGCCCGTTTCTACCTTAGCGTTTTTCATAACGTTGGTAGCGGTGTTACCCTTAACGCCAGGTTCTGCTTCGATAACTTTGAGTTCAACGAAGTTTTCGGGTTCAACGGAGAACGCTTTGCCGTAAAGGAACTTAACGGTTACGGTGTCGTTTTCCTTGATGTATTTAAGCGCTTCTTCTACTTGATCGAAGGAAAGCATTTCTTGGTTGTATTCTTCGTCCATGAAAACGTAGAATTCGCCGTCGAAATAAGAATACGTCATTTTCTTCGTTTCTACTTGCGCCGTTTCAAGCTTGGTGGTGGGGTTGAACGTTTCGTTAGACAAAACTTGACCCGTAACAACGTTCTTCAACGTCGTTCTTACGAAAGCTGCGCCTTTACCGGGCTTAACGTGCTGGAAGTCGGTAACGGTGTAAACGCCGCTCTTGTATTCGAAGGTTACGCCTTTACGAATGTCGCCTGCCAAAATCTGTGCCATAATTTTTCTCCTTATATTCTAAATTATTTTTTCTTTTATTAAACGGCTTTGCCAAGCGTTTGCAAGACGGCCGTTATTGCCTTATAAAATGATTAAATTTCTATCCGTCTTGGACATAAAGCTTTGTACCTTGCCGTCCTTCAACGTCACCGTGTCTTCGATACGGATACCGTATTTACCCGCTTCGTATACGCCCGGCTCATCCGAGAAAACCATACCGTTTTCCAGCTTGGTTTCGCCGCGCGGGCTCACCGAAGGGTATTCGTGTACGTTCAAGCCGATTCCGTGACCAAGCGAGTGGGTGAACAGTTCACCGTACCCCTTTTCCGTCAAGTAATCTCTTGCGATTTTATCCGCTTCGATACCCGTCATACCCGCCGTCAGCTTTTCCTTGACAAGGTTATGCGCGCCGAGCACCGCCGCGTACGCTTTTTTGAAATCTTCGTGCTTGCCGTCGTCGCCAAAAAGCAGGGTGCGCGTAATATCCGAACAGTACCCGTCCACCTTGCAGCCAAAATCCAACAAAATCTCGTCGCCGAATTTCAGCTTCGTATCCCCCGTTTCGTAATGGGGAACGGACGCGTGCGCGCCGAACGCCGCAATCGTCGGGAAAGACAAGCCCTGCGCGCCAAGCTTACGCATATTATATTCGAGCAAAGCCGCAACTTCCGTTTCCGTCATACCTTCCTTGATTTGCGGAAGGAGCAAATTGAATGCGTCTTCTGCGATTTCGCACGCTTTGGCGATGCAAGAAAGCTCCCATTCGTTTTTTATCGACATTTCCTTGGAAAAGGCTTGGTCGATATTCACCGTTTTTACGCCTGCGTTTTCAAGAGTAAGAAACTCGCTGTGGCTGGTTTGGTTAAAGGATATGCCTACGCTTTGGTAGGTGACCAAGCGTTTGAGCGTGTCGCCATGCTTGTACAATACGGGGGTCACGTCCGTGCCTTGGAATAATTTTTCCGCCGCTTCGATATACCGTTTGTCGGTGTAGAGCGTCGTCCCGTCCTTGTCTACGATGACAAAGCCGTTTTCCGCCGCAAATCCCGTGATATACCGCATCATATATTCGCACGCAGTATAAACCGCTTCGCAACCGCTTGCTTTTAATATTTTTTTGCCGTTCGTCTGCATATTTTACTCTCTCTATTGTATATTGTACCAAAAATTTTGCCGTTCGTCAAGTATCCAAGCGAATTTTTTACAATTTATTGTAAATATCTAACATAGCTTTTGCGTCTTCTGCCTGCGTTCCCGCCGATTCGCTGACGATATAGGGTTCTAAACCAAGCTCTTTCAAGGCTTCCGCGAGCGGAGCGAACTCGGGTCCGTACACTTCGTCTTCAAAGGTCAAATGCTTAATTTCCCCTTTTGCCGAGTACATAATTTTGGAAAAATGCATATGAAAATGCTTCATTTTTTCCATTCCCAGCTCGTCAATCATATATTGCAAACGGGACTTGTAATCGTCTTTGGTTTTCAGCGAGCCCTGCTCTCTGGCGTTGATATGCCCAAAATCGATACAAGGAATAAACACGGGGTCTATCTTACAAAAACGAGTAATTTCTTCCACCGTGCCAATTTGGGCGAGCTTGCCCATCGTTTCGGGGCAAAACATCAAATCCTGCAAGTCGTTGAGATATATGTAATCGCGCAAAATTTTCAACCGCTCTTCCGTGAGCGCAACCGCTTCTTCACGGCTTGCTTTGCCCTGCGCGGCAGGGTGAAACACCACGCGTTTGCCGCCCATCAACTTGACCATTTTCGCGCTGTCGAGCACGTAGCCGTAGGATTTTGCCGCCATTTCGTCGTCGGGGTTGGCGAAATTGATAAAATAGGGCGCGTGAACGGAAATTTCCACGTCGACTTCTTTAAAGGCTTCGCCTATGGAAATAGCTTTGTCTTCCGACATTCTAACGCCGCGCCCAAAGGAATATTCAAAGCAGTTCAAACCGCGGTTTTTTACAAACGCCGCCGATTCTTCCGTATGCGAATATCCTTCCGCATAAAAGCTTTCGCAATTTCCACTCGGTCCAAATTTAATCATTTCTTGCTCTCCTTACGTCTTCTTCTAATTGCTTTTTCAAGGCTTCTACGTTTTCAAACTTCGTTACGTCGCGCAAATATTTTACAAAACGCACCGTCAATTCTTTGCCGTATAAATTACTCGAAAAACCGTCTAAATACGTTTCTGTCACGACTTTATCATTATCAAAGGTGGGTCTTGCGCCGTAGTTGGTAATGCCTTTATATTCCACGCCGTCCACGGTGACTTTTGTGGCGTATACCCCCTTTTTTAAAGGGAATTTTTCCTGCGGATAGGCTATGTTCGCCGTAGGAAACCCTATCGTCCTGCCGATTTGTCTATCCTTTTCCACCTTTCCGCAAAGGAAAAATGCTTCACCCAAAAGGGCGTTGGCTTTTTCCACTTCTCCTTTTTCAAGTAGCTCTTTTACCTTACGAGAACTGATTTTTTCGCCGCCCATTTTCACAAGGGAAAGAATTTCAACGCGTACCTGGGTGCTTGTTTTTATCATTTCGGGCATTCCCAACGCGCCTGCGCCAAAGCGGAAATCTTCCCCGCAAACAAACACCGCAGGATTAAATTGCTCGATTAAAAATTGCAAAAATGCCGTCGGGGACATATCCTTGATTTCGTCAAAGGGCAGCTCGCAGACAAAATCCGCGCCGTTTTCTTTAAAAATGCGTTCTCTTTCGGCAAACGTAAAAATATTGCCGTCTTTCCCGCCTATAATCGTCATCACGCCGACGGGCAGTCCGCTTTGTTTGGCGCGCGAAAACAGACGGCGATGCCCTATATGCAAGCCGTCGAATCCGCCAAGGAGCATTGCCGCGCCCTGTTCGATATTCTTATTTTCCGTCAACCAAACCGTTTTCATCTTTTTATCTCAACACAGCTTTATTTCTGCTTTCGCCAAGCCGTTTTTTACTTCCGCAACGCCGTAAAAGCCGCCGTCTTTATAAATTTTATACAACCCGTCCGTATTTTCCACCGCTACGCGCTGACCGTTGAACAGCTTTTGCGATTGCTTGTCCGTCAAAAGCAAATCTTCAAAGGGCAAAACGTCCTGCGTGGGGATTAAATACTTTTCCAGCTCCGACAAATCGGGGTCTTTTTCGAAAAAGTCGAAATCCACCGCATTCGGCAAAGTGAAACAACCGCTTTGGGTGCGGTTTAACGCGCTCATCACCGCTTTCGTACCGAGCGCAGCCGCAATATCCCTTGCCAGCGAACGGATATACGTGCCGCCGCCACAACGGATTTTTAAACGGTAGGTATCCGCTTTGTCTTCCACCTTACCAAGCGTTTCCATACCGTAGATATGCACTCGCTTGGGCGGCAATTCAAATTCTATGCCTGCGCGAGCCAAATCATAGCCGCGTTTGCCGTTTACGTTCTTTGCGCTGTACTTGGGCGGCACTTGCATAATGTCCCCAAAAAAGGTGGGTAAAACCGCCGCAATTTCCGCTTCGTTAGGGACATGCCCCCCGCAAATTAGATTTCCCGTCGAATCCAAGGTATCCGAATCCACCCCGAAAGTAAATTCGGCGATATATTCTTTTTCCTTATTTAAGAAGTAATCGAAAAGGCGGGTTGCGTTGCCCACACCGACGGGCAAAACGCCGCTTGCGAGCGGATCGAGCGTACCCATATGACCGCAAGGCACGCCCGTCAGCCATTTTATTTTATTGACAACCGTCGAAGAAACGATCCCCGACGGTTTATTGACGTTGAAAAAACCAAAAGTTTTTATTTTTTCCGTTCTTTTCATTTTTTCCTTAACGAAGCTCAACGCCGAGCTTAAATTTCAAATTGTTCAAAATTTTCTTGACGTAGCCGTCCAAGGTTTCGGGCGTAAACGCCTTTTCTACGGACGCGTCGGGGGTGAAGGTGAGCGTGAACGCCATACTCTTTTTCCCTTCGGGAACTTGACCGCCGCGGTATACGTCGAAAAGCTTTGCTTCCGTAACGTACTTACAGGAGTGCATAAGCACTTCTTCTACGTCCGCACAGGTGAATTTTTCGTCCACGAGCAAAGCCAAATCGCGCTTAACCGCGGGGAATTTAGGCAAGTTTTTATAGCGAATCGCGTCGTCCATAACCGTTTCAATCGCCTTTAAATCGATTTCGCCAAGGTATACTTTTTTATCCAAACCGAGCGAAAGGGCGATAGCAGGGTCGAGTTCACCGAAATAACCGACGGTTGCTCCGTCCAAAATCACCTTTGCCGAAACGCCGGGGTGCAGGTAGGGTTCTTGCGCTCTTTCATAGCCAAAGGACAAGTGGAAAATTTCCGCAAGGCGTTCTACCACGCCTTTCATATCAAAGAAGTCGTTTTTGCCGCCCCAAATACCGAGTACGACGTGTTTTCTTTCTTCGGGTTGTTCCCCTGCCTGCGTATTTTTCGGTACGTACACGTTCGCCACTTCAAATTCTCTGCCTTCGTCGTTGCCGCGACGGATATTGCGCACGGCGTTCATCAACATAGACGGAGCAAGGAAGGTACGCATAATCGACAATTCTTCGCTGATGGGGTTGAGAATTTTCACCGCGTTGCGCTTTGTATCGTCTGCGGGCAATTTCATCAAATCCAAGTCCTTGGGGGAGTAGAAAGAATAGTTGTACGCTTCGAAGAAGCCTTGCGTGCGCAAAGCGTTTTTCAAGTGCAATTCTTTCTTTTGTTCGTCGGTAAGCCCGCCGCCCGTTACGCTCGCTTTTTCCAAGAAAGTGGGCGTAAGGTTATCATATCCGTACATACGGATAATTTCTTCCGCTAAGTCGGGATACCCGTCCACGTCGTCGCGATAGCCGGGGATTTCCACCGTCAACGTATCGCCGTTTACTACGGGTTTAAAATTCAATCTCGTCAAAATGGCTACGATTTCGTCGTTGGGTACGGTGATACCGAGCAAAGCGTTGATTTTGGAAATGCTTGCCGTCATCATACGGGGCGCGAGAGAAACGGCGCAAACGTCTTCTTTGAGCGTCGTCACCTTGCCGCAACCGAGTTTTTCAATCAAGTGCAAGGCTCTGTCCATACCGAGCGCGTTGGTGTACGCGTCTACCCCCTTTTCAAAGCGGGACGACGAATCGGAAGATTGGCCCAAAGCGCGGGACGTTTTTCTTACGTTGTCGCGGGCGAATTTCGCCGATTCGAAAAATACGTTTTTGGTCGTATCCTTAATACCGCTGTTCAAGCCGCCCATAATCCCTGCCAGCGCAACGGGTTTATGCCCGTCGCAAATCACGAGATTGTCGGGCGTGAGCGTAAATTCTTTTTCGTCCAACGTAACAATTTTTTCACCCTTTTCCGCTCTGCGAACGATAATTTTTCTATCCCCGATTTCGTCCGCGTCAAACGCGTGCATAGGTTGCCCCATTTCCAACAAGACGAAGTTGGTGATATCTACGATGGGAGAGATGGAACGAATACCCGACAAAGCAAGGCGTTTTCTCATCCAAGCGGGCGAAACGCCGCCTTGCACGCCTTCTACGTAATGCCCTACGTAACGGGGGCAAAGGTCGGGCGCGGCTACTTCCACCGCAACGGGCGCAGCCGAAGTTTCGTATTCGGTATACGAGAAATCGGGCGCTTTGAAAGGCTTTTTCAACACAGCCGCCACTTCGCGCGCGATACCTAAAATGCATTGACAATCGGAACGGTTTGCCGTGATGGAAATATCAAAAATCCAGTCGTCCAAGCCAACGATTTTTTTAATGTCTTCGCCCACGGGCGCGTCTTTTGCCAAGTCGAGCAAGCCGTTTACTTCCGCGCCGGGATAGAAATCGTCGTTGATGCCGAGCTCTTCACCCGAACAAAGCATACCGAAGGATTCTACGCCGCGGAGCTTGCCTTTTTT
>JBGVRC010000086.1:0-3603 GCA_045128055.1 Candidatus Scatosoma sp.
TTTCTTCGGGGAAAAGATAGTTTTTTTCCAAAGCCTGATAATGAATCGTAACGATTTTTTGCACGTCGATCAAGTGCGAAATTTTGTGCATATAAAATTTTTTCTTTTGTTTTGTCTGCGCCATATTCGTATTATAACAAACAATACGTAGTTTGTAAATCAATTTTTCAGGCTTTGAAAAAATTTCACCTGAAAATTTGCGAAAGAATACCAAACAAAATAGAAATAATTTCTATTGCAATTATAAAATAATATTTTATAATAGAAACAAAAAAGACATGGGAGGGAATTATGTCTGAATATATGAATGAATATAAAAACGTTGCCGAGCAATTTGCTCTTATTGGGGAAGTAGTGGATATATGCCCCTACGGCGAAGGGCATATCAATTTAACGTTGCTTGTCACGACGACGGAAAAACGCTATATTATGCAAAAAATGAACACGCGCGTTTTCACCGACCCCGACAGCCTTATGGCAAACATTTGCGGCGTAACCGAGCATCTTGCCGCTCGCGGTATTGAAACCTTAAACGTTGTCCCCACAAAAGCAGGGGAAAGTTTCTTAAAAGCGGAAGCCTGCTATCGCGTCTATGATTTTATTGAAAATACCGTCACTTATCAATCAGTAACCGATAAAGAAGTGTTTAAAAATTCGGGCAAGGCTTTTGGCGAATTCCAAACTTATCTTGCGGAATTTGACGCGTCTAAATTGACGGAAACCATCAAGCGTTTCCACGACACACCCAAGCGCTTTGCGGATTTTAAAGCGGCTTTGGAAGCGGACGCTTTTGATAGAGCCAAAGAATGTCAGGAAGAAATTAATTTTATTCTTTCCCACGAAAGTACCTACGGTATTGCAATGGATGGCTTAAAACACGGGTCGCTTCCCTTGCGTGTTACGCATAACGACACAAAGCTGAACAATATCTTAATGGACGCGGAAACGGGCAAAGCCCGCGCTGTAATCGATTTGGATACGATTATGCCTGGGTCTATGCTTTTTGATTTCGGCGATTCTATTCGCTTTGGCGCGTCCACCGCTGCGGAAGATGAAAAGGACTTATCAAAAGTACATTTTGATATCAATCTTTTTAAAGCGTACGCGGAAGGGTATTGCGGCGCTGTAAAAGACAGCATTACCGATCGCGAAGCCGAACTTTTGCCTTATGGCTCGTATCTTATGACGATTGAATGCGGTATGCGTTTCTTGGCGGATTATCTGGCAGGGGACACCTATTTTGCCACCAAATACCCTGGGCATAACCTTGTTCGTTGCCGTACACAAATTCGTTTGGCTGGCGAAATGGAAGCTCAATTTGAAGAAATGGGAAAAATCATTAAAGAAATTTTAAAATAATTCCTAAATTCTATATAATTTTATGCTACGCTATGGAGTATATTATGGAAAACGTATTTGACGTACATATTCATTATACTTTTGATATTCCGTTGCAGGAAACAGTTGCGATTTTTAAAGAAGAATTTACTGCAACGCAAACAGATACGTACTGCTTTTTAAGCTTGCCGCATCACGCGGCAGGGAATACCGTTACGTATGACGAAATGCAAAATATTAAAGGCTTGTATTTAAAACACGCATTTTCGCCTAACGCGTATGCGTTTGCGGGGCTGGTTCATCCAACCGACCACAGCGATACGGACAAGGTAGCGGAAAGCTTTTTAAATCAAGCCAAAGAATATTTTTCCGTTGGATACGACGGGATAAAAATGTTGGAAGGTTATCCGTCGTTATTAAAGGCTTGGCACTTGCCGATTAACAGCCCTGTATACGATAAATTTTATGCGTATATGGAACAAAACGGGCTTCCCATTATTATGCACGTAGCAAACCCTGCGGAAAATTGGGATATCAAAAAAGCAAGCCCGGACGCAATCGCGGCAGGCAGGGTGTACGACACTTCGTATCCGACAAAGGACGAAATCACAAGCCAAGTCTTTTCCGTAATGGAAAAATTCCCTAATCTACAACTTATTCTTGCGCATTTTGGCTTTTTTAGCGAAGAAATGGACAAGGCAGAGCGATTTTTATCCTATCCAAATACACGGCTGGATATCACGCCCGGCGGCGAACAGCTTATCTATATGCAAAAGAACTGGGATAAGTGGTTGCCGTTTTGGGAAAAATATCAAGATAGAATTTTGTATGGAACGGATTTTTATGCTTTTCCCAAAGACGAAAATTGGGAAATAGCATATACCCGCCGTCCCAAATTTATCCGCGCGTTTTTAGAAACGAATAAGGAGCATACCTATTTAAACGAGCCCTTTCAAGGCGTATTGCTCGATAAATCGTTACGCGATAAAATATACCGCAACAACGCCTTAAAAATGCTTGGCGAGCCTAAAAAGATTGATTTGAAATATATGCATTGCGAAGCGAAGCAACTTTTAAAGATAGGCAATAAGTTGTCTAAATACGCAGAAGAAGATTTAAAATATATTTTATCTCAAATATAGAAAAATGGGGGATTAGGAATAAATTAAAAAGCATCTCGTTTGAGATGCTTTTTTGATTAGGTGCGTTTGCTTCCGCAATTATAACAAAATAAATCCGTTTCTCCAAACTTCGTACCGCATTTTGAACAAAACGTTGCAAGCTCGCGCGGCGGTTGACTGACGGGCTCTTGCCCTTTTATAGGGGCTGCTGTGATTTGATTGCTTGGTTGTAAAAACGCTTCTACGCTCAAATTTATATTTTGCGCTTTGATGGAAAGGAGCTTTTCTACTTCGTTCAAGATGTTTTGATTGTGCGCGCCGTATCTTGCCCCCATTGCTTGTACGATTGAATACCGAACGCAAACCGCTGTACCGCTACTATATGGTATAAAATGCAACGTGCAGCTTCCGCCGTTCATATTATAACGGAAAGAAAAGCTCAGGGCAAAGGAAATGGTGTGGTAAGGCGTTGCCGATATATTTTTCTCAAACTTGGTTTGAATGGTTTTGCAATAAGCATTGAATACGTCTTGTATATTTGCGTCAAAATAATGAAAAATATCTCGCTTCATATAAATTCTCCTTTTTCTTATATTATAACATACTGTTTGCAGTTTGTAAAGGGGATATATAAATTTCACTTTATTTTTATTGCCAAAGATGGGGCAGTGTCTTTGGCGGCGCGCCCCGCTCGCATCAAGACAAGCACACGCCACGGTTGCATTTTTACTTTATTATAACGTTATTTTTTCTTTTTACCTATAAAAAAGGGTTGCATTTTTTTGAAATATATGCTATACTAATACTGCGAAACAAAATCGAATAAAATAGACCTAGGGATATTTTTATTTTTTTATAGGGAGTATTATACTCTTTTTAAGTTAACCATAGTGATATGAATTTGGTAAAAATGCAAATTCCACTCATTATGGTTTACGAGAGTATATCCCGTTCTATTTTTGATTTTGTTTCGCGACAACGGAGTTTGCGTTTTTCGGTGCGTTGACTTCGGTTGGCGCACTTTTTATATCTCAATGTGTGCAAAAAATATAAACCGACAAAAATAATGTTTTAGGAGCATACATATGAAAAAACTTACAACTCTTTTACTTTCCATTTTAATGGTATTCTCAACCATTTGTGG
>JBGVRC010000087.1:0-4888 GCA_045128055.1 Candidatus Scatosoma sp.
ACCGCTTGGCTGCCCGTTTCATCACAAACTACGATGACAAAACGATATTCTCCCGCATAGCCAAACGTGTGCTTATATTGCACGTAAATCCATTCGCCGGCTTCGTTTTGAACATAATCGTAACCAAACGCAACGACCACGCCGTTCGGGTTGCGAACGTATCTATACACCGTTATGTTTTCAGTCGAAGAATAATTATCTTCCACGCTTACTTTGGGCAATACGACTTGTTCTCCAACCGAAGCTGTTGCCGACCAAGTGTTTGACACTTTTATAGTAGGAGCTACTTTGTCAAACACGTTGATGGTATACGACGTATCGTTGGATTTATTCCCAAAGCAATCGACTGCGTTATATTCTACGATATATTGCCCGTACGTCGTCAGGGTTATGGAATATTCGCGGTTGGAAAGTACGGATTCTAAACGAACGCCGTCTACGTCCGTAACAATATTCCCCTTTGAATCTTTTACGGTGAGATAGCACGCAACGTCCGCGTCAATCGTATCGCTTGCCATAGCCGTCGTAATCGTGTACATATCGTTTACCTGATACATACCGCCGTAAAGCCCGTCGATCGTAATTCTCGGAGCAATGGTATCCGCTACGAGCGAGCCTATCGTTTGATTATCAAATTGCTTGACAAGATAGCTTGCGCCGCTTTGCATATCTACCGCTTCCGCGCTGATATATACCTTTCCCGAAGGGAAGCCGTTAAACGCGTTTCCGTTGTCGTCTACTTTCACCGCAACGGATATGGAGTCAACGTAAAACTTATTATCTTTATAAGAGAATACAAACTCGTCCAAAGCGTTCCCCTTGGAATCCGTACCCAAGTTAAAGCCCTTTGTCATTTCTCTGTCTACGTCGCCGAAGTTCACCCTTGCGTAGCCGTTAGCTCCGTTTTCAAGATATGCCGTTACGGAAATATTGCCGTTTGCGTAATCGGTAAAGGTAACTTTCAACCCGCCGAATTTCGTTTGCCCTTTAATGCCTTTTACTTTCAAAGACGCATTGTTTGCAACGACGGGATTTACATAATTCCATGCCGCTGCGCCGTCTTCTTCCGCCGTAAGCGTAAGCCCGCTTTTATCACGCGTAGCCGTGAGATTGTCCGTAATGAACATCTTTTCTACGTATACGAACGTTCTTCCGTTCTTTTCCTGCAAAGCAAGCACCGCGGGAATTGCCTTTTCCAACGTCGCGCCGCCAATGGAAAATACCAACGTAATAACGGGTTTTTCTTCCGTTGCAATAGGCGTATAACGTTCGCCTGCTTTATAAGTACGTTCGCCGTTGGCGTCTTTTACAATCACGTCTGCCAAACGTTGCGTTTTCGTCCCCGAAGTATAATCGTACGCGTATACGGTGGGTACGGTATACTGCATACCCGAAACCAAATATTGGGGAAGAACGGGCTCGTCAACGAAGACGGGAACCGTTCCGTTTTCCACGCGAATCACGTAAGAAGCTTCTACGCTGATACCCGCGTAGTCGGTTGCCGTATACGTAATCGTCCAATCGCCAGCCTTTTCCGCGATAAAACCGCCGTCTGCAACGTCAAGCGTCATATCGCCGCAACTTGCTTGGATTTTTACGTTCGCGTCGCCGCTACCCCCGCTTATATTCGGGGTTTCTACCGTCAATTTTCTACCGCAAACGCCTTCCCTTGTTTCCGTTTCGCCCAAAGAAATCGTCAAGGGATTGCTCAATTCTTTTACAGCCGTAATCCAATACACCTTTTCTTCGACGTTGCCCATATGGTCGGTTGCTTTGTATACGATAGCGTACGCGCCGTTTCTCGTCACCGCAAACTTTCCGTTTTGAATGGGACATTCGATTCTTGCGGATTCGTTGCCGTAATTATAATACACCTTCGTTTCCACGCTCAAAGCGCCCGAATAATTATCAAACGCCGTCGCGGAAGGCACGCCGTATTTCCCGCCTACTACCGCGTAGGGAATAAAGGAATAACGGTTTTGTTTATATTCGACGTATTTTTCATCGACTTCAACGTTAATTTCCGGTTTTTCCGTTTCAATAAATTGATTTTCCGCCGCAAAATCATAGGAAAGCAGCTTAGATATACAGAAGTTTGCCGCTTCGCCTACACATTCCAACGCCTGCACCGTAAGGGTCACTTTGCCGCTGGGGAAGCCACTCCAAAGGGGCTCTTTTTCGTAATAGGTAGGATTGTCTAAATCCGCCACCTTTTTAGAATTGACGCTCACTTCCACGTTTTGTGTATCCAACGCAATTTTAAAGGGCGTTTCATCAGCCACGACTTGCTTCAAATCAATAGAACTACCCTTGCTTGGATCGTTGGGGTCGTTTAAATACCAAGTACCGCCATAAGAATAGAAGGACGCTTGTATAGGCGTACCGCGAAGACCAAGCTCTTGTTCAATCGAAGTAAAGTTTGTTCCGTTAAAGCCGCCTTGCGATTGATTTGCGCCCGCCGCCGTCCAATAACTCATCGCGTATTTACCGCTATCCGAAGATTTCGAACGAGAGCCAAGCACCGTCAACGTTTGGGTAGGGTCTTGCACGTCGGTAAAGGTGAAAGACAACTGTTCAAACTCGTAAACGCCAACGTTAGAAGGGTTGATAAAACCTTCCAACAGCGTTACGTCCGAAGTCAAGGTGGAAACGTCTATAATTTTATTAAAGGTAAGCGCGTCACCCCTTGCAAGCTCTACGATAAGCGCGTCCGTTTTGCCCACTTTTCCGTAAGAAACGGAGCTTTTGGGGTTGGACATTTGCCAAAGCATATCCGCAACGATAAAATCCACTTTTTCGGTGTGATATTGAGAATTTACGTCTTTGGCTTGATAAATCAACGTGTAACGCCCTGCGCTGGAAAGAAGTATTTCATTTTCCGTCGCCGTTTTGGTCGTTCCGTCGGGATACACCACCTTTACGTCCGCTTGATAGGTGTTTTCCCCTACCGACACGGAACGAGACGGGATTTGTAAAGTATCGCAAACGACGTATTGCTCTTCCAAGGTAATTTCTTCCCACACCACTTTATCGTCCGCCTTGCCGATCGCCCAAGTCGCCAAAGGCACCGCGCAAGCGCAAAACATCAAAGAACAGGTGGAAAGCGCCAACCATTTCGTTATTTTTTTCATGTACTTATTCTCCTACAATTAACCTTTCACGCCGCCCATCGTAAGATTCCCAAGCAAACGCTTTTGGAAAACCATAAACAAAATAGTAACGGGCGCCGCCGTCAAAACAACGATTGCCATACGTGCGGGAACATGGGTGTAAATCGTGCCCTTGTCCGCGTTTAAGAACATAATGTAATGCATACCGTTTGCAATCGTCGGATAGCTGGGCATAAAAATTTTAGGGGACTGATAATCGTTCCAGAAGGTTATAAACTTAATCAAAAGAACGGTGAAAAAGGTATTCTTAATCAACGGCATCGCGATCTTTAAAAAGATTTGCAAATTGTTTGCGCCGTCCATTTTCGCCGCTTCGCTGAAAGATACGGGCAACCCCTTGAAAATATCGTAGAACACAAGAAAATACAAGCCCAAGAAGTTGGCTTTCATAATCCAAAGCCCCCAAATCGAGTTCATAACCCCAAATTTTCTTGCCATTTCGATTTCCGAAGGAAGGCTGCCGACAATGGGAATCATCATAACGACGATTACTACCGTATGAATGAGTTTCGAGAACTTATAATTAAAGCGCGCGCAAGCATACGCCGTAATGCACGGCACGAAAGTCGCCGTAAACGCACAGCCGCCCGCATACAGGAAGGTGTAGCCGTACATAGCTAAAATTCCCACTTCGCTGGCAGGATGCCCGGGCATCGGGTCGGTTGGCATCTTAAACTCGGATAACATATGTCTATATGAATAAAAATACAACGAACCTTCTTGCTTTGCTTTACTCAAAAGCGCGCGTTTAATCAAGTCCGCGTCCAACTCCGTACCCCACGAGTTATAATAGCGTTTAAAATTGATAATAAATCCGTAGCGGTCTAATTCGTATACGTCTTGGTTGGCTTTTAAAGAAGTGATAATAGTCCACGCCAACAAATAAAACAAGGTAAGGCAATATATCACCAAAAGAACCAACAATACGCAGGTAATAGGGGTAAAAGCGTTTTTCTTTTCTTTTATCTTTACTTTCTTACTCATACTCTCCCCCTTAATCTTCGCTTGGACCGAATTTTTCCAGCGCCCAACGAATTGTCAGCGCAATGGGAACGGTAAATACGGTTAAAAGAACGCCTATTGCCGAATAGTATGGAAGCGTCGCCGCGCCGTTCGGGTCGGTCATCTGTTGGAATCTGCTGGCAACGGAAACGAAAAACCAATAGCCTATCGTGGTTTCGTTGGCTTCCGCTCTGCCTTTAAACATATCGTATACGCCGTATTGGTTGATACAAATACCCGCTATACCCGTAATCAAAAAGACGGAAATGGTAGAATACGTCAACGGCAACACGATGTACCAAAATTCTTTCAGTCCCGTCGCGCCGTCCAAATGCGCGGATTCGATAATTTCGTCCGATATGCCCGACATTTTGTTGGAATACATCAATACGTTGACGCCAAAGCTGATCCAGATATTGAAAAACATCAAGACGGCAAAACGGCTTCCCCTTGTTTTATCCAATAAATTGCCGATGCTGGGCGCCATATAGGGCAAGCAGTCGATTAAGAAATATTGAAAGATTGCCGCAACGACCACGCCCGACAAAATTTGCGGCAAATAAAGAATGACGCGGAATGCGCCCCACGCGGGAAGCTTTTTGAATATGTAGTACGCAAATAAAAGCCCCAAAGGCAAGCCTATCCCCGTAGTGATAGCAAACGCCTTTAAAGAAACGCCCATATATTGCCAAAAATCGTGACCGAGCAGCCATTTA
>JBGVRC010000088.1:0-12517 GCA_045128055.1 Candidatus Scatosoma sp.
CAAATTTTCGCAACCGCAGGCGAAAGCCCCGGGGATACGATAAACTGCGCGCCCGCTTTCAAAGCGGCGTTGCATTGCTTTGCGTCGATAACCGTGCCTGCGCCGACGTGCATATCGGGATAGTTTTTGCAAGCGTATGCAATCGCTTCTGCCGCGCAAGCGGTGCGGAAGGTAATTTCCGCCGTATTGATGCCGTTGTTTTGTAAAGCCGTTAAAATTTTGTCCGTTTCGGAAAGCTCTTTAATAACGACTACGGGAACAAATTTTTCCATAACATTCTCCTTTATCTAAATCGTCCAAAGACTTCGTTTACCTTACTGAAACTTGCAAACGAGCCTTTATATTTTTTTATAATTTTCATCATTTCGCCCACCTGCTTTTTGCGGATAATGCAAACGAGCATATATTTATCGGTGTGCGAGTACATACCTTGCGCACGGATTTCCGTTACGCCGTGGCCGAGCTTTTTGATAATTTCTTCCGAAAGCTCGTCGGGGCTATCGGTAATGATTTCGAACTTGTACCCGTTTTTAATCCCTGCCAGCAGGTTGTCCACCACTACGTTGGCGACGAATAAGTTGATAAGGGTGCAAAGCACGGGGGTGATTTTCATACCGTACACGAAAAAGGCGATGGCGACTACGCTGCTGTCCAGCCAAAAAGATACGTAAGCAATATTCGTTGCGGGTTTCCACTTTTTAATCAAGGCGGAAATGGCGTACGTGCCGCCGCTCGCGCCAAATCTACGCAACATCAAGGAAAAACCAAGCCCCGAAATGACGCCCGTTGCGATACAAGCGAATACGATTTCGAAATCTTCTTGATTGTTCGCCAGGCAGTAGGGCTTCCAGTTCAGCCATTCGCATACTTCCGCGCTGAGCGCTTGTACGGATATGTATAAGAGCAGTAAAATCCCCAATCTTCGATTGACAAAAATACTGACGAGTATAAAGATCGGCGCGTTAAACAACACCATCAAAAGCGCCCAAGAAACTTCCACGCCCTTGCCTTGCAATAAGTGGTAGGTGATTGTCGCCAAGCCCCCTACGCCACCGGGCGCAAAATTGTTGCTGTTTTGAAAGAAATAATAGGCTACGCCGACGATTATGCCTGCAATGAGTACGGTGAAAATATCCTGCGTCACCCGTTTTGCCGTTTTGTTCATTTCCGTCGTCCTTTACATACCTAAGTATGCGATAGAATTGCGATAGCAAATATCCTTAATCACTTCGCCGACGAGCTTTTCGTCCTGCGTCATTTCTCCCCTTTCCATCATGCCGCCGAAATAATTACACAAAATTCTTCTAAAATAATGGTGGCGGGGATAGGACAATAAGGAGCGGCTGTCGGTGAGCATACCCACAAACGCGCCGATATGCCCCGTTGCCGTCAAATCGTCCAAATGCTTTTCCATACCCACTTTGTTATCCAAGAACCACCAAGCGGGACCGTATTGCATCTTGCCCTTGGCTTCGCTGCTTTGGAAAGAACCGATAAGGGTCATAATTTCCGTGTTCATCTTGGGATTGAGATTGAAAACAATCGTTTTGGGCAAAGCATTTTCTTCGTTTAATCTATCGAACAATCTCGACATATTTTTAATGGAGTTGTCTTCCGCAATGCTATCGTATCCCGTATCCAAACCAAGCTTTTTGAGCATTTGCGTATTGTTGTTACGCATAGCGCCTACGTGCAATTCGGTGGCGATATTGTATTTTGCGTACAGCTTGAAAAGGAAATAGGTCAAATAGCCCTTGAAAATTTCGCTTTCCTGCGCCGTCACCGCTTCGCCTTGGATACGCTTTGCGAATACCTTTTCCGCGTCCGCTTTGTCCGCGATGGGATACACGCTTTGCAAGGCTACGTCCGCAGCCGTCGTACCCACTTCGATAAACGCCTTTAAACGTTCTTCAATTTTGCTTTCCAAGTCGTTCAACGCGGACATGGTACCCAGCTTTTGCAAAAATTCGTTGTATTGCTCCGCTTCGATATTCATAATTTTATCCGCGCGGAAAGCGGGAATGACCTTAAATTTGTACCCCTTTGCGGCTATCGCGGGGAAGGTGGATAAATCGTCGAAAATCTCGTTGGTGGTGAACAAATGGGTGACGTTGGATTGTTCGATAAGCTTTTGCGGCGTCACTTTGTTGAGCTTGATATATTCGTTGCACCAATCCCAAATAAGGGGAGCGTTTTCTTCGTTGATTTCTAATTCACAGTTGAAAAATTCTTGCAATTCCACCTGCGACCAGTGATACAAGGGATTGCCAAACGCCGTGGAAAGGGTTTTGCAATATGCCATAAACTTTTCCTTATTGCTCGCTTTCCCCGTGATATATTCTTCGTCCACGCCGAAGTTGCGCATCAAACGCCATTTGTAATGGTCGCCCGCAAGCCAAATTTCGTATACGTCGTTAAACGTTTCGTTCGCCAAAATTTGTTTTTCGGGCAAATGGCAATGATAATCGAAAATCGGCATATCCTTGGCGTAGGTAAAATATAATTTTTCCGCCGTTTTGTTCGTCAACAAAAAATTTTCTCTTAAATAGCTCATATTTTTCTCCTTTTATCGACTATTATGCTCGGCTGTTACGCGCCGAAAAATTCCGCTTCTAACATCGCGCAAAGGCAATGGTAAATGGGCAAATGCAGTTCTTGCACCTTAAAGGTTTCCTTTTCGGGCGCAACCACGCACGCGTCGGAAAGGGTTTTAAGTTCCCCGCCCGTATTGCCAAGCAAAGAAACCACCTGCATATCCTTTGCTTTTGCAACCAAAGCCGCGTATACGCAGTTTTGAGAATTGCCCGAAGTGGAAAGGGTGAGCAAGACGTCCCCTGCTTTGCCAAACACGCCTACCTGCTGTGCAAAGACGAGCATAGGGTCTTTGTCGTTGGCATACGCCGTGGAATACGCCGAATGTCCGCAAAGGGATACCGTCGGCAAGCCCCTTTCCAAGTTTTGGATAAGCCGTTCCCCTTTTTCGCCGTATTTTGCTAATTTTTCCGCAAAATCCGCTTGCACGGGACGGCATTTTTTAAAGCTTTTTAACAGCTCGCCTGCGATATGCTCGCTATCGGCACAGCTTCCGCCGTTGCCGCAAATATACAAGGTATTACCCTTTTCAAAACAAGTTTGTAAGATTTCGTAAACGCTTTCCACGTCCTTCGCAAAAGGCGCAAGAACAGGATAGCGAACGGTTAATTCGTGTAAAATTTCTTGGGTTTCTTGCTTCATAATCATTCTCCTACGGCGATTGCCAAAGCGGCAATATCGCCTACGTTTTCACTCAGTTGTGCGGGAACAATCTCGCACACGCTTGCGCTCTCCGTCAAGGCTTCCTTGGCAATTTGCTTGCGCATAGCGGGGATTAAAAGCTGGGACGAGCGCATAAACACGCCGCCGATGACAATTTTTTCGGGGTTGATGACGTCGATTACGACGCTTAAACCTTTGCCGAGCATTTCGCCGCTCTTGGCAAATACTCGCTTTGCAAATTTGTCGCCGTCAAAAGCGTGTTTTGCGAGCTCTTTGGTGGTGATCGCGTACCTGCCCCCGTCCTTTTGCATATATGCAGGGGGATTTTTACAACGCGCCGCCATTTGCGCCGCTAATTTTGCTATGCCGCTGCCGCTGCAAAAGCCTTCGAACGAGCCGTCTTTTCCGTAGCCTTGCGGACCGTTTTTAGCAAGCCGGATATGCCCGACTTCGCCCGCGTTGTCGTTTGCGCCCGCGTACAGCTTTCCGTCCAAGATAAGCCCTGCGCCTAAGCCCGTGCCAAAGGTCATAAACACCATATTTTTCGAGCCGCGTCCCGCGCCAAATCTCCATTCCGCAACCGCGCACGCATTGGCGTCGTTTTGTAATTTGGATTGCAGTCCCGTTTCCTTAAAAATGTAATCCACAATGGCAAAGCCGTGCCAGCCCGCGTTTAAGTTGGGGGTGGACACGATGACCCCCGTTTGACTGTTTAAAGGTCCGCCGCAGCTCACACCTGCGTGCGTAACGCCGTACTGCTTTTGCCATTTTTTTACGAATGGCAATAAAATAGCGAGCGTTTCGATAGGACTGCTTTGCGTGGGCGTTTCTTCCCTGCCCAAGACGGTGATGTTGCCGTCCTTTGCTTCGCCGACGCTGACGGCGCATTTTGTCCCGCCGATGTCAAAACCGATATAATACATATTTTCTCCGTAATTCTATGCGGAAGCCTTAACGTAATGCCAATTTTCCGCCAATTATATCCTTAATACTATCATACACCTTTTTTTGCTTTCTGGCAAGTACTTAGCGAAAAATTCTTAACAAAAAAAGCCGAAATTTTTCGACTTTTTCACAAGATTTCGTTTATACTTTTTTAAAGCGCGCAAATCATATATACGTGCGGGATCCCGTCTTCTAAATACTCGTCGGAAATCACGCGAAAGCCTACGCTTTCGTAAAAAGGAATCGCGTATTTTTGCGCGCCGACCATCACTTTGTCTGCGCCAAATTTTTCTTTCGCTACCGCAAGCCCTGCGCGCATAAGCGCCCCGCCTATGCCTTGGCGACGTTTTAAAGAAATCACCCTACCGACGGACGCTTCTTGCAGGCGATCGCCCTTGCCGATAACCCGCAAATACCCCAACGTTTCGCCGTTTTCGCGCAGGAATACGTGGTAGGCTTGTTTGTCTACGTAGTCCAAATCTTGATACGGGCAATTTTGCTCCACCACAAACACCGCCGCGCGGATTTGCAGCATTTCGTAGAGTTCGTCCACGCTCAATTCTTGAAAGGTTTTTACGATAATTTCCATATAAAACGCTAAATTAGAAGAAAACTTCCTTTGCCTTTTGTTTAATTTCAGCCGATGCAATAAACGGGATTCTTGTCGTATAACCGTTCTTTGCGGCAACAATCATTTTCGTGGGCCATGCAAAGATTTCTCTATTCCAAGTGTTCACCGTATCATTGTACAATTCACGAGCAGCCGTAATTTCTCTTTGCAAATACATATTTTGCTTCATCGCGTCTTTGATTTCTTGATGCGCTTGCAATTCGGGATAGTTTTCCATAGCGACTTGTACGCTCGTCGTCAAGGAATCCAATTTACCAGCAACTTCATTTCTATTTTCATCACCTGCGCCTGCTCTATATTTTGCAATCGATTCAAAGGTGGTTTGGTCCAAGTTAACCGCTTTGTCCACAAGACGAGCGCAGTTTTGCAAAACCATAACTCTTTGTTCCAAATAATTATCGATTTGAGATGCGTTGTGCTGAATTTTTTGTTCCAACTGCTGGAAATAATTTTTCGCGCTGATTTTCTTAAACAAGAAAATCAAACCGGGAATAATGCCGAGCACCCACAAAACGATTTCGAAAATCAGCGAGCCAGTCCCTACTTTTACGGGTAATTTTTTTGCGATTACCTTTGTTTCTAACCCTTCCTCGAGAACGTCCGTTCCCAATTCATCTAATGCATTTGCCATATTGATATCCTCCAATATATTATTTTTATTTTTCCGTTATAAAATTTTTGCATACATACCATGCCAGTACACGGTATCGTCGCTATCACACAAATTTTGTGCTCTGCGTTCGCGCACAGAAACGGGTGCACTGCCAAACATAACGTCCGTCTGCTTTTCAAGCGGTATGTATTCTACCCAAGGCACTGGTACGTTGTGATAACGCCCGTCACCGCCGTATACGGGGATGAAATCCACTCTATCCACCGCCGCATACGAGTACGCCGTTACCCTTACCACGTCCCCACCGTCACGCGTGCCTAGTTGCTCCGTTTTTAAAATCGCATTGGTCGCCGATTGCTCATGCGCCAATCTATATCCCCCCAAGGCATTGGAGAGCGCTTCGTGTTCATAATAGGTATAATAACTGGAATAATCTTCCAACGGTTCCAACGATGCGCAAGGTTCTTCCACGTAAGCGGGAATAGACAAGAGCGGCGCAAAATCAAAGAAAATAGATTTGAAAAAGTTCACGTTGAAACTTATAAAATTTTGCTTGGCGACGTCCACGTCATAGGAATAATAATTACCAGGAGAAGTATCCAAGCTTCTATTTTGCCCATGTTCGCTAATAATCACGTTGAAACGCTTGTATTTTTGGAAATAGAAATCGTCGCCGTAGCCCGTTTTTGAAGTAAGCAAATCTACCGTGTTGCGTTGTGCAAGTGGCGTATACATCAAACGGAACTGCATTTCTTGGTTTCTATCCACCGCCCCGAACAAAACGTCGAATTGGCTATTTGCCATTTCTTGAAAAGTCCCGCCCGTTTTTATGGATTTTTCCGCCCGTTTTTTCAGCTCCTTTTCCCCCTTCTTAACCCTGCGATCCAATTCTTTTTCATTCAACTTTTCCGAATGCTGGGGATCGCGCGAGAAGGTCAAATCGGGCGCCGCTTGATTGCCGTAATACAGGTATTGGTATTCATAGAAATTGGGTTTGGGCTTTACAACAGACGCATGCAAAGTTTGCGATCTTGTCCGTGTGCAACGATTCCCTTTGGAATCGTAATAAGTTTCCGTCCACGTTATCACAAGCGAACCATGATACGTTTGGCTGCCCATTTCATGAACGAGCTTGTTACAGAACAAGAAAGGATTTCCCGCAAAGCGTCCCGAAAGAGTGTCCAAAATAGAGCTCTCGCCGTTATTAAAATCGAGAAAATCATGTTTCGTAATAAAATATTCTTCCTGCTCCACGGAATATCTATCGTCAAATTTAAAATCGGGAATGGTTTTTTCAATAATTTTGAAGGTGTCTGTGTTATCAAACAAAGCGTTTAAAGGCGCCATTTGCAATTCCGCTTCCGCCAGTAATGCATCTGCTTTTGCCAAATGCTCTTGCAAAATATCGTTCGCACTACGAATAGCAGGGTTAATTTTCTTTATCAACAAAAAAATCCCGCCGATGATACCCGCAAGCCCTAAAACCAAAAACAAAATCGCAAGACCGATATCAACACCTTCCGAAATATTGGATATCCCCGCAATCAGCAATATCCCGCAAATTATCATAGCGAGAATGGTAAAGCCACGCAAGGTCCTTCTTTTGCGAATAACCGAGCGAGCATTGTTCGCCAACGCTTTTTCTTTGTTGTACGCTTTCACCGTTTCCCTGTTTTGGTCAGCATCCACCCCTGACTCTTTTAAAAGATTTTCAAAAAAGTCCTCGGTGTTTTGTTTATGCTCTTCCTTCCCAACCTTTTCGTAATACTTCAAAGGCTCTAATAAAAGGTCATCCATATCAACCACCTACCATAATAAAACCACCATAAAATATGGTTATCCTTATTGTAACATAATTGTCGAAAATTGTCAATAGGGACAACAAATTTATCCTTACAAAAAACAACCCCCGAAAACGAGGGTTGCCATTTATTTATCTTGATATTAAACCACTTCTGCGCCGAAAGGTGCAAGGGAAAGTTTCGCTTGCTTGAAGCATTGCAAACCGAAAGGAATACCGATAACCGTACAGCAGTATAAAACGCCTTCGATGATGTACATTAAGAAAAGGGAGAACCCGCCGAGAATAATCCAAAGGATGTTCATAATAACGTGTCTGCCAAAGTGCAAGTTTATCGTTTTCCCGAAGGGGAACAAGGAAAGCCCTGCCATCTTAAACGCTTGGATACCGAAGGGAATACCGATAATCGTACAGCACCAAATAATACCCAAAATCGCCCACATAATCATCGTCCAAAAACCGGTGATAAAGAACCAGAAAAAGTTACCTATACAACTCATAAGTGAGTCCTCCAAAAATATATTGTATCCTTATTATACCATACGCGTATACATTTGTCAATATATTTAACATTTTTTCTCTTCAACTTTTTCCACTTTACCAACCTTGGCGCGGGGCGAGATTTCCACCTTGTCGCTATATTGCACAACCCCGATATGACACCCCGTCCCGATACATACCCTTTTCCCCGTTACGCGCGGACAGGTTACGTCGTTTACCTTAATTTCATCGCCGTCTATATACTCTTTGATTTTCGCATTCGCTTTATCCTTCCAAGCCCGGACGCACAGCAAAGCTTTGCCGATTTTTACCCCTTTGCTCGCGGAAATTTTAATAGCTTCGCCCTTTATATACTCGGCGTTCGTCTTACCGTCAAAGCGAATATCTATTTCTTTGCCAGCAATACCGCCTTTACAGCGTATCGCGCCGCATACCTTTACCTGCTCTGCCTGCGCGCCGCCGCAACGTATCGCGCCGCTGACTTCTAATTTTTCCGCGCAAATCTCTCCGTCAACACACAAAACCCCTTTTACGCAAGCGTCTTTCGCTTGTACGTTTTGAGAGAACGCCGCTTTGCCCGATATTTTCATCTTTTGCTCGCATACGAGTTCTTCGCCGCGAATCGACCCCGAAGCGGACAGGTTTTCACATTGTACCAAACCGCCAAGCTTTCCATTGCCTTTTATTTTTATTTTTGCGTACGTACCTGCGGAAACACCGCCCTTTCCTGCTATTTTTACGTCCATTTTATTCTCCTTTTATAGATGTCACCCATAATTTCCCGCACGGTAACGTTGCCGTTATTTTTCCGTTTACGGCGGTATAGGTCGTTTTTTCCCCGTTTTCCGTTTCTACGACAAGCGCTGTATCCGTCGCCAAACAAAAGCTGCCTTTCAGTCCCGTCGGAACAACCATTTCCGCCGAAAATCCGTCTTTGGAACGCCAAGAGATACTCGCTTCGCCAAACGCCGTTTGCACCTTTGCGGAAGCGGATTTTACTTGCTTTGTAAGCTTGGGGGCAAAGCGGATTACGCCTTGATACACGTTTGATAAATCCAACCCTGCCACCCGCTTATACAGCCAAGCCACTACGCTGCCGAACATAGGATGGCAATGGGAAAGATGTCCGCCGCCCTTTACCACTTCGTCGCTGTTGCCGATGTGATAATCGGGCCATCGCTTTGACCAGTGCTCGGAAAGGGTCGTTTCACCCTGCAACATATGCGCATACGACGGATAATCGGTTGCCGTCATCATTTTATAGGCGATATCTTCCATACCGTTTTGCGTTAGATATCCCAAGACGATAGGCGTAGCGACAATCCCCGTATCCAAATGGAAATTCGTTTCCTTTTCGTATTTTTGCCGTACTTTCTCTTTCAGCATATCTACGTATGCTTCGGGTGCAATCCCGTAGGCGAGCGGAAAGGATATTTTTGGCGCAAAACCGCTTTTCAAACAACAAAGTATTTTCGCAAGCGCGCGGATAAGTAATCCATTTTGCTTTTTGCAAAACGGCTTCGTCCGCAGTATACGCTACGTTTTCAAAATAATCGTTTATACCCATACTAAACCTTTTCGTGTGATACGTAGTGTATTTATTATAGCACACCTTTTCGTCTTTTTCAATAAAAATAGAAAAAAGCTCTGAACGTTTCTTGTGTCAAAGCTTTTTCCATACCCTTACAGGCTTAATCTTTCTTCTTTTTTAAGACTACCGCGCCAAAAAGGATCGACAAGGTTACTACCATAGCGCTATTTATCACGCCCGAGCAGCCTGATTTTTTTGTGTTTTCCAAGCTTTCTTGCTCCGCCGAGCTTGTAGTCAAGGGGGCGTCTTTCGAGCTTTCGTTTTCCGTGCTTTGGGAAGGCGTTATAGATGAACTTTCTTCGGGTTCTATAACTTCCGACGAACTGCTTTCTTCGGGTTCTGCGCTTTCCAAGCCACTTTCTTCGGGTTCTTCCACGTCGGGACAAAGCGCTTCTTCGTCGATGATAATATCCGCGGTATCCCCTTCCTTGCTTACGATAAAGGTGACAACTTTTTCCGTTACGTTATTGCTTAAATCACAAGCCGTAAACGTAAGCGTGTGCGTGCCTTCCGTCAGCTTGCCGCGCCCGTCTAACGCGCCTTCCGACCAAACTTGCGTTACTTGTACGTTTTCCGTTTTATCGTCCGTTGCCTGCACGTTAAGAAGCGGCGTCGCGCCGATTTTTGCATAAATGGTATTTGTGGGTATTTCGATGACGGGCGGCGTAATATCGGGTTCTTCTACGATGACGGTAATCGTCTTTTGAGAAGTATTGCCAAAATAGTCGCTCGCTTGAAAAGTCAACGTATGCGTACCGATTTTTGGATTGCCTTTTCCATCAAGAGCAGTAGGGTCGCCCCAAACGTATTCGACGTCGACTTCCCCTTCCAATGCGTCGATTGCCGAAACGTCGAAGGCAAGCGTTTGACCCTGCGCAATCGTAACCACGTCTTTGCCGTTATAAATCAGTTCGGGCGGTACGTCGCCGTCGTCGACAAAGCCAACAGTGATACTGTCGATATAAAAGATACCCACCGAGCCGTTATGACGCATAGACAGCTCAAATTTATGAAGATAACCGTCCAAAGAAAGGGTTGAAAAGCCCCTATCCCCGTTGTTTTCAAAGAAAGATCCGTTGCCGTCCTTTAAAAGGACGTCCACCCATTGATCGGTTTTGTCCGCGAACGAATACCGCATCGCCCAAGCGCCGGAAAGCCCGGGCATAGGGATTCTTAATTCGGGATAGCCGTCGGTGGGCTTGCCATCGTCGCCGATATACACTCTAAACGTAATACTTTCCACCAAAGCAGTAGGGATTTTGCGGCTTGAAAAATCCAAGGTTACACCCCTATTGATGGCATTGGAAACAACGGACGCAACCGAGCCCGAATATCCTTGGGGAAGTCCTGCCTGCGCAGCTTCGCTTTCGCTGTACGTAATAAGCTCTTTGCAACCGTAGTGCGCGCAATTATCGGCAGTACCCGTTGCGCTGACGCTAAACGCGCAATCAAAATCGGTATTCTGCGCCTTTGCCGTAACGGCGGGAGCAGATGAGAACAGAGCAATGGCAAGAAATGCGGCGCAAATTATCGATAAAAACTTCGTTTTTCTCATAATATTACACCTTTTCCAACATATTTTTCTTGATGGACTTAATCTCGTCCTGCGTCACGCCGATGGAAAGCATAAACGCTTCCGCATTCTCTTGCATAGTCTTCCCCTTTTTAAAATGGAGAATATAATTATATAAAGCGGTAAACGGCTGATTGACCATATACGCCGCGGTTTGCGTGTCGCTTTTGCCCTTTTTTGACATCATCGACGTTTCGTAATCTCTGTAAATATCATACTCGCTTACGCCTAAAAGGGCTTGGATTAAGAAGCAAAGCGTTCCCGTTCTGTCACGGCCAAGCGAACAATGCACGTAGATAGGGAAATTGTCGGGATTTGCAAAGGCTTTGATTTCGGTAAGCAGCGCCGCTTGATAATCCCCAATCATATCAATACCCATACCGTAATGCCCAACGTAATAAGGCCCTGTCGTTTCGATATAATTTACACTAGTGCCAAGGGGGGACGCGTGCGCGTTAGAGCTGCCGTCGCCGCGTACGTCAAGGTCGGTTTTGATACCCAAATCGTTAAGCATCACCTTTTTGCCGTCTTCGGTGATACTTTCAAGCTCACCGCCGCGATAGACGATACCCTGCTTCATTCGCATACCGTCCGCCGCCAAATAGCCGCCCCAATCGCGGGTGTTGGAAACGTTGTCGTCGATATGTACCGTTCTGGGTAAATACGCGGTAGAGAATTTGAAAATTCTCGATTTTATCAATTTATCTTCGTACTTCGCGCTGATACGATAATAATAATCGTATCCCATAAATAAGTATTTGAAAGTAACTTCTTTGTCGAAGGTGACGTAGCTTTCGGCGTTTTCCATATCCGAGTTTGTCGCTAAATCCAAAGTATAATAAAGGGGCGTTTCTTCGCTTTCCCACGAAATCACAATGGGAGTAGGCGCAAAGCAATCTTTCCGTTCGGTATTATAGCCGTCGGTGATTGCCCGCGTATAATTCGAACACACGGTATAGATGTCGCCCGATAAAAGCGGGATTTCGATTTTGTTGGGTTCGCCGTCGATAGTCGGGGTGTATGCGTCGCCGTCTGCCTGCGCAATGACGACGGTGGGGAAAAAGGTTGCTTCTTCTCCGTCTTCACAGCCGCCCAAAGGCAATGCCGCGCCCGTCAACATAAGCGCCGATAACGCAACGGAAAGCTTTTTCGCCGTTTTCTTCATCACATGTCTCCTTGTTATTGTAAATTTAAAATTTATCCTTTCTATACTTGCTTTCAGTAATTATACATCTCATTTCTCGACGTGTCTTGTCTTTTTTGAAAAGAAAATTGTGTTTTTCTATACAAAAGCTATAATATATCCCTTAACAAAAAGCACGCTTTTTACATTCAAAAATATTCCCGTTTTAATCGCCGAAGCAAACGCCCATTGCTTTCGCCATGGTTACAAGCTCGCCGTTGGGGTCAACGTTCTTCGTCTTTTGTCCGATTACGTCTTCCAAGGAAACGTCTACGATTTCATCGCCTTGCAAAGCAACCATTCTACCAAAGCCGCCTTTCATACAAAGCTCCACAGCTGCGTAGCCGTAGCGGGAAGAAAGCACCCTATCGTGCGCCGTAGGAACGCCGCCGCGTTGAATGTGACCAAGCGTAGTCGCTCTTGC
>JBGVRC010000089.1:0-25437 GCA_045128055.1 Candidatus Scatosoma sp.
TCGATGTACGCGGAAGACACTTCCAAGCAGGGCATCGTAGTCGTTACGGGTATTACGACTTGGGACGGTCAATTAACGTCGGGCGTAAACGGCAACGGCACGCAAATCAACTACGGCTTCCCGTATATGATTCAAGACGCGACAAGCGGCGGTTTTGTAAGAAGCTCGTTTAAGACTTCCGCGCTTGGTAGAGCAAACCTTGTAGACGGCAAGCACTATCGTGTAATCATGGGCTTTGAAGGCAAAAACAGCGAAGGTACGAACGGTATCACGCTGCACTGGTATTTGTATGATATCGACACCGCTACGGTGGTAGAACAAGCTTCGATTGAAACGTGGAACTTCTTTACGGGTAGCAACGCGCAGGTCGGCAATATGACCATCAACGACTTGTCGGGTTCTATCGTGCTTTACAGTAAGTTCGGCGTAGATTGTACGATTGATAAATTGTACGGCGTATTTGAAGACACGGACATCGATACGGTTGCGAATATAGTTTCGGGCAACACGTACACGGTCACCTTTAATAACTACGACGGCAGCGAGCTTGCAACGCAGGAATACGCTTACGGCGAAACGCCCGTATACAGCGGAACGCCTATTAGAAGAGAAGACGGGGTTGCTTCCTACGCGTTTGCAGGCTGGGATAAAGAAATTGCGACGGTGACGGAAAACGCAACCTATACGGCAACGTATAGCGTTGTGGAAGTAAAAGAAAATATTACGATCAGCGGAAACAGCGGTCATACCTATGGCGTGGAAATCGGAAACAGCGTTGTTTTGAAAAAGAGCAACCTTGGCAACGGCGCAAATTACACCATCGGTCAAAATAACGGCGGTAACGTGAATCAATCCTACTTGGCGTTTGACGGCAACTATGCGTTCAACGATTACGTAGCGTTTGACTTCACGGGTAAGAATATGCCCGAAGTCATGTTCTTTGCCAAGAATTACGACGCGTCTATGTATTATACCGCAGGCAAGCAGGGTATTGTAGTTGCAAGCGGTATCACTCTTTGGGACGGCAGCATCGGTAGCGCGCAAACCAACAATACGAAGGTCGGCGTATCCGGTCCTTTCGGCGCGTATTATCAGGGCGCGTCTGCTCCTTACGGCGGCAATATGATGAGTGATTTTGAGTCACCCCTTGCAAGAGCAAACCTTGAAGATGGAAAACAATACCGCGTCATTATGGGCTTTAAAAATAACGGTAATACGTTTACGTTAAATTATTATTTGTATAACTTAACGGACAAGGCGCTTGTGAAAGAAGAGTCTAAAGAATCTTGGGCGTTCTTCACGGGTGAAAATACCGCTGTTGGCAATATGAAGTTGAACGGTTTGAGCGGTTCTATCGTGCTTTACGGTAAGTTTGGCGTAGCTTGTACGTTGGACACCGTTTACGGCGTATTTGAAGACACGACCTTGGAAGCGGTTGCAAACGGTTTGCTTAATCATACGACCACGACGGTGAAATACGTGGACGAAGACGGTAGCTTGTTGCAACAGGAAACGGTGGATTTCGGCGTAGCGTCTTCGTATAAGGGCGAAACGCCTACCAAGGAAGCTACCGCGCTTTATCAATATACGTTCAGCGGTTGGCAACAAATTGTTTCCGACGTGGAAGGCGAAGTCGTATATCAAGCGGTGTATGAAAAGGCTCTTCTTTCCGATATGAAAGCAAACAACGCTACTTTCACCAACGAAGGTATTATTTTAAATAATAGCAGTATTGGCGACAGCGCGCATTATTCCGGCTCGAATAACCAAAGCGGCGTTGTGGGTACAGTAAATCAATCGTACTTGGCGTTGGACGGCAACGGCGGTTATGGCTTTAACGACTACGTAGTCTTCGACTTTACGGGTAAGAATATGCCTTCCGTAGCCTTCTTTGCCAACAATTATAACGAGTCTATGTATTACCAAAACGGCGACAAATACGGCTTGGTGGTATTGACGGGCTTGACGACGTGGCAGGGCGAGCTTTATACGGAGTATAACGACAGTAAGTCTGTTTACGACGGGAAAGGGTTGTTGGTTTGCGGACCGTATATGTTGCATAACACCTTGACTTCCGGTAAGAACGGCGTACTTGGTTTCCAAGCTGTTTCCAGCAACTCTGGCAAAAATTCCAACGTAGCGCTCGGTAGAGCAAACCTTGATGCTTCTAAGCAATACAGAGTAATTATGGGTATGGAAGCAGGAAATCACGCGGCTTCCGTAAAGATTGTTTACGCTTTGTATAACGTAACGGACGGCGTGATTGTGGAACAGTTTGCTGCGGAAACGTACAACTTCTTCACGAATGGGTTTGCAAAAGACGGTCAGACGAGAGAAGAATACTGCCAAGGCTCGATTGTATTGTATGGGCATTTCGGTACGACTACGACGCTGGATAAGGTTTGGGGCGTATACGAAGATACGACGTTGGAAAAGGTCGTTCAGGCAACAATCGGTACGAACGATAGCGGCAGCGGGGAAGGCGGCGATACGCCCGTATCCAACGCGCCCGATTATTCTAAGTACACCGACCAGTTTGATTTCTACGCGTACAGCTGTTACAGCGACGGTACGTACGAAATCGACGGCGTGAAGTATTATATCGGTAAGAATTTGGCGAACTTGAAGCAATACAGCTTGTACGGCGGCGTAGGTATGACCATTTACTTCCCGCAAAGCGACTGCTTGGTGGACGGTTCGGCAGAGTCGATTGCCAAAGCCAAAGCGCTTATCGACGACTTGGCGAAGGTCGGCATTACGAAGACGATTTTGCAAGACAACAGGATTTTGTATCTGAGTATGAGAGAAACGGCAATCGTCGGCGACGGTTGCTTATACGCAACGGAAGACGCTTTGGACGAATATATCTATAACTGCGTAAAGGATTATGCAACTTATCTTGGCGTTTATGGTATTCAACTTGGCGACGAACCTAAATATGCTTGTTTGGAAGCGTATTCTGCGGTATATAAGTCTATTAAACGCGTCAACGCAAAATACGGCTTCAACTTGTTTATTCAATACAATTTGAACCCGTTGAACGTAACACAAGTTACATTTGACGAATATTATCCTAATATTAACGGTAAGACGTGGAAGAGCTACGAGAACATTTTTGGTATTACTTCTTCCAATGAAACAAAGAGATATAATGAATGTGTAGCCCGTTACACGCAGTACATTAACGATTTCTTGAACGCTATGCAGCCCGATTCGATTATGTACGACGATTATCCTTTGCGTATGGATAAGAACGGTAATTTGCAGGTTTTGGATACGTATATTCCTTGTTTGCAAATCGTGGCGAAAGCGGCGGCGGATAGAAATATTAAGTTCTACAACGTAACGCAGGCGCACAAGAACAATGCGGACGGCGCGGAGCATAAACGCGCGGTTACGGAAGCGGGCGCAAACTGGATGAACAATATCTTGCTTGGCTTCGGCGCGAAGCAAATTGCGTACTACACCTATTACACGAGATCGGAAGCAAACTCGACGGGCGGCGAATCCTACGTTGACGGGCAATCCTTCGTGGACTACAACGGTAATCCTACCGCTTTGTATTCCACAATGCAGGGTATCCTTGCCAACAACCAAAAATTTGCTCCGACGATCATGCAGTTCGATTATAAGGGCAGCAAAGTCATTGGTTATCCTTCTTCGGTAAGCCATTTGAAGAAAATTACGGTTTCCAACTCGTTTACCAAGCTTAGCGATTGTTCGGTGAATACGGGTTCGGCGTTGATTACGGAATTGTACGATGACGAAAACGGCAATTACATGTATATGGCGATGAACGTGCTTGACCCTGACGCGACCGCTACGGAAGAAACGGTTTCGATGACGTTTAACGGATATACCCACGTGCTTGTATATCGTAACGGCGTGGCTACGGAAGTTGAACTTTCGGGCGGCGTTTACACGGTAACGTTGACGAACGGCGAAGCCGTTTACGTAATTCCTTATAACAACTAAGTAAAACCGACATAGGAAAACCCCTTTTTTAGGGGTTTTCCTTGCAAAGGTCGGGCTATGCGCGCGAAAAACGCAAGAAATAAACAAATTCCATAGGTTTTTTATGTGGATAATAAGAGATTTAGAAAAGAGAAATCAGCATTTACCTGTTTTTTATAAGCAATTTCGCATAGAGAAAGAAATCAAAAGCTGCGTGATGGATATTTCCGCGCTTGGTATCTTTCATATCAAAATCAACGGCGCGGCGATAGAAGAATATTTTATGCCGGGCTGGACGAATTACAATAAATACGCGCATCTTTGTACGTATGATTTGACGCCGTATCTTAAAGAAGAAAATTTGTTGGAAATTACCCTTGCGGACGGTTGGTATTCGGGGCGTTTGGGTTATATCAAAAAACCGCGCGTTTACGGAAACGTAAAGGCGTTGTTTGCCGAACTGACTTTGTCCTATATAGACGGAGAGCAAGAAAAAATCGTCACGGACGAAACGTGGCGGGTAGGCGCGTCCAACATCGTCAAATCTTCCTTTTTCGACGGGGAAACGATTGATTTGCGCACGCGGGAAAGAAAGATAGAAAAGCTGCCTTTCGCAACCAAATACGAATATACGACGCGGTTTGAAAAATACGATTTTGAACCGACGGTGAAAATAGACGAGCTTACGCCCAGCGTTCTTTATCAAAAAGAGAACGTGACGGTGTTGGACTTCAAGCAAAACTTCGCGGGTTTTCTTACCTTTGATATCGAAGGGGAAAACGGCGCGGAAATTACCATAAAGCACGCGGAAATTTTGAACGAAGACGGAACGCCGTATTATGAAAACCTGCGTTCGGTGCAGGCGATAGACAAGGTGATTTTGTCGGGAAAGAAAGAGAAATTTGCGCCCACGTTTACCTTTCACGGCTTCCGTTATGCGGAAATGGAAATCAAGGGCGACGCCCGCGTTTCGAATATCAAAGGCGTAGTTTTGTCGCAGGATATCGAATACGGCGGGAAATTCGAATGCTCGGACGAGATTATCAATCAGGTATTTTCTAACGTTGTATGGGGACAAAAGGGGAATTTTATCAGTATTCCTACCGACTGCCCGCAGCGTGACGAGCGTTTGGGTTGGACGGGGGACGCGCAGGTATTTTGCAATTCCGCTATGTTCAACAGCGATTGCAACCGCTTTTTCGCCAACTATTTGCGCTTGATATGCGAAGATATTTTGCCCGATGGGAAAATTCCGTCCTTTGTGCCGTTCTTTATTCCCGTTTCCGATTCCACGGCGGGGGTGCCGGGCTGGGCGGACGCCATTTGCGTCATTCCGTACACCCATTATTTGCATTATCGCGACGTGGAAGTTATCAAAGCCAACCTACCTTACGCGGTAAAGCATTTCGATTATTATTTGACGCACAGCGAAAATTATCTTTTGAAAGTGAAAAACCCGTTCGGGGACTGGCTTTCTACGCAAAGAGCGGACGACATCGACGGAATAAGTCAATGCTTTTTCGGTTTGTCCGCTTTGCTCATTTCCAAAATGTACGGGATTTTAGGGGAAACGGACAGCGCCGTGGTGTATATGAAGATATACGAAGGGGTCAAACGCGCGTTTCGGCATCATTTTATTGTAGACGACGGGCGTTTGGCGGGGGATTCCCAAACCATCTACGCGCTTTCGCTTGCCGTTGGGTTTACGACGGCTTTGGAAATCAAGGAGCATTTTATCCGCAGCGTGGAAAGAGCGGGGTGGAAATTGACGACGGGCTTTATCGGCGTAAAACACCTGCTTCCTGCCCTTTGCGACGTGGGCGAAGTGGACTTGGCGTATAAAATCATCAAGGAAACGGAATATCCGTCGTGGGGATATACCATCAAACAGGGCGCGACGACCATTTGGGAGCGTTGGAACGGGTACACCGAAGAACACGGCTTTGAAACGCCGAGTATGAATTCGTTTAACCATTACAGCCTTGGTTCGTGCGCGGAATGGCTGTACGCTTACGTTTTGGGTATCAAATTGTCGGTGGATAAGGATATTTGTATCTCGCCGTCGTTTAGCCAGGAGCTTTCCTTCGCAAAAGGGGAATACAAGGCGAAAAACGGCAAAATTTGGGTGGAATGGAAGTGCGCCGACGAGAAATATTACTTGACGGTAAAGGCGGAAAAAGGCTTGCATTTCGACTATGATTTCGACGGCAGAGAAGTATTGTCTTTGACCCGTCGTGAAAACGAGCTTTCCGTGGTATTGAAAGCATAAAGGAGAAAACTATGGGTAAAATTTTTACAGTTTCTATTATCGGTTGCGGGTCGCGCGGGCATTATACCTACGGGACGTGTATGGCGAACTTTGCAGATAAATTCCGTATTGTTTCGGTGTGCGATATCGACCCCGAAAAAATTGCTTTGGCGCAAAAGGATTGGGGGATTGCGGACGAAGACTGCTTTTTAGCGGAAGAAGAATTTTTTAAAGAAAAGCGTTCGGACGTGCTGGTGATTGCTACGCAGGATCGCGACCACGTGAGAATGTGTATCAAGGCGCTGGAATTGGGCTATGATATTTTGCTGGAAAAGCCTATTTCGCCCGTGGAAGACGAGCTGTACGATTTGCTGGACGCGTATAAAAAATACGATAAAAAAGTTATCGTTTGCCACGTTTTGCGCTACGCGCCCGCTTTTTTGAAAATCAAGGAGTTATTAGATAGCGGCGAAATCGGCAAAATCGTGTGTATCGATTGGATCGAGCAGGTCACCTATTGGCACCAAGCGCACAGCTTTGTCCGTGGGAATTGGCGCAACGACGTGGAAACGTCGCCGATGATTATGCAAAAATGCTGCCACGATTTGGATTTGTTGCAATATTACGCGGGGGCTAAGTGCAAAACGGTGTACTCGGTGGGGGATTTGGCGTTCTTTAACGGGGCGAACAAGCCCGACGGCGCGGCGAGCCATTGTAAGGATTGCAAATATATCCACGATTGCGTGTACAGCGCGGAAAGATTATACGTGAAAAAGCGCGAAAAAGATTTCGACTGGGCGTTTGACAAACCTGACGTGGACGAAGAAAAAAGACGGCAGGGTTGGCCGTTTAACGTCGTGGATTTGACAAGACCTATCACCGAGCAATCGATTAGAAACGCATACGAAAACAATCAATACGGCAGATGCGTATTTGACTGCGACAACAACGTAGTGGACAACCAAACGGTGGTGATGCAGTTTGAAAATGGTATCAAAGCCAACCTTACGATGACGGCGTTTACCGCTTTGCCCGGTAGAAAAATGACCTTCCACGGCACACTTGGCGAAGTGGAGATGGACGAAGAAAACGGGTATATTCGAGTATCTCGTTACGGCCATGGTACCCGCTTTTTGAAAATTAAAGAGATTATCAAAGAAGCGATGGACGATACGTTTGGCCACGGCGGCGGGGATTATATGATGGTGAAAGATTTCTACGACGCGCTTGTTGGCGAAAGCGAGCTTGGTACGACCTTGGAAGCTTCGATTGAAAGCCATTTGATGGCTTTGACGGCGGAAAAATCAAGAAAAGACGGGCAGGTTTACGCTGTACATAAAAAATAATAGGTGAAGATATGTCGAGTTTAGATACGTACATCAAAGAAGGTTGGGTTAAAGCGCGCACAACGGCGAATGTTGAACGGGGTTTGGATTTGCCATATCCTTTTGTTCCGCCTGCTATGGCGAAGGAAGGTATTCATCGTACACTCTATTATTGGGATGCCTATTTCACCAACATAGGCTTGATAGCAGACGGGCACACGGATTGGGCGAAGGATAACACGGACGATTTGCGTTTTGCGCTTCGCCATTTTGGTTGTGTACCCAACTATACCCGTAAAGATGGTGCGGATTTTTGTTCGCAGCCGCCCTTACTTTCGCTTATGGTGAAGGATATTTATAAGCAAACCAATGACGAAGCTTGGTTGGCGGAAGCGGTGGCAGATTTAGAGAAGGAGTATCGTTTTTGGATGGAAAAACGCATAACGCCTATCGGTTTAAATCAGCATGGCTGTAATGCAAAAGACGAAGCCGTTTTGCTTGGATATTACGAATATGTGTCCGGCCGCGTTGCGTTGCCGCAAGATATTTCCAGTGCGGAAAAGATGCGTGTTGCGCAAAATTTTGTTGCGGAAGCGGAGAGCGGGGAAGATTACACACCCAGATATGCCCACCATAATGCTTTGGATTACGTGCAAATTGACTTGAACTCCCATTTGTATGGGTTGGAAGGTTTTTTGGCGGCGTATTTTGCCGATAAAGATACAAAAAAAGCCGCGTATTATACGGCGCAACAGGAAAAAAGGCTCGCGCTTATTGAAAAATACTGTTTCAACGAAGAAACGGGCGTGTATTGCGATTACGATTTTGTGTCCGATAAAAAGAACGATATTATCAGTGCGGCTTGTTTTTTGCCGTATTTTTACGGTTTTGCAAATAAAAAAGGCGACGTCAAAGCGGTGTATGCTATTTTAAAAACCAAGGGCGGGGTGTCGGCTTGCCAAGATACGGGCAACACGCAATATCAATGGGGATATCCGTATATTTGGGCACCCCATCAATATTTTGCCTACAAAGCTTTGATCAACGGCGGGGAAAAGGAAACTGCGGAAGAATTGCGGACAAATTATACCCGTTTGCTTGTTTCTACGTTTGATAAGACGGGCGCGCTTTGGGAACGATATGATGAAAACGGACCTGCGGCGGAGCTGGAATATCCCACGCAAAAAATGCTGGGCTGGACGGCGGGCGTGTATAGATATTTTGCATTACAACGCAAGGATAAAGTATGATGAAAACGAAAAAGTTGGTAGTATTTGGACTTGGTGCAAGGGGAAAAATTTACGCGAATTTCGCAAAGACCTATCGTGAAAAATTCGAGCTTGTCGCCATCATTGAAAATGACCCCAAACGATTAGATTTTGCTAAAACGGAGTACCCAGTTACGCGTTTATTTAATAACTATCACGATTTTTTGGTGGAAAAAATAGGCGCGGATATCGTAGCCGTTGCCACCCAAGACGAAGACCATAGAGAACACGCGATTGCGATGATGGCTGCGGGGTACGACCTTTTATTGGAAAAGCCCATCGCCAACCATAAGGAAGATTGCTTGGCGATTTATGAAGCGAGCAAAACATACGGCAGAAAAGTAGTGGTTTGCCACGTTTTAAGATATACGCCCTTTTATTCGACGGTGAAGCGGATTATCGACAGTGGAAAATTAGGGGAAGTGATTACTATTCACGCCAGCGAAAACGTGGGGTATTATCACCAAGCGCACAGCTTCGTGCGCGGGCCTTGGCGCAACAAAACGCAATCCAGCCCGATGATTTTGGCGAAGTGTTGCCACGATATGGATATTTTGCGGTATTTGATGGGGGAAGAATGTTTTTCCGTCCATTCGTATGGGGATTTGTTTTATTTCAACAAAGACCACGCGCCGAAAAACGCGACGGCGTATTGCAGCGATTGTCCGCATACGGACTGTGTTTTTAAGGCGCAGACCATTTATACTTCGGAGGCGGGGCGTGAATTTGCCGCGTATTTCACGACGAGAGAAAAAACGGACGAAAATATCCTTGATGATTTGCGAAAAACGCAGTATGATAGGTGTGTGTTTGCGTGCGATAACGACGTGGTGGATCACCAAGTTACGATTATGCAATTTGCAAAGGGAAAAACGGCGTGTCATACCATGACCGCGTTTAGTCAAGAAATCTACCGCGATATAAAGGTACACGGAACAAAAGCGGAGCTGGTGGGCTGCGTAGAAAACAACGCATTAGAAATCCGTTATTTCAACGGCGAAAGGGAAAAAATTGAGATAGATATTTCGGCAGCGAACGTCGGCGGACATATGGGGGGCGACTTCTTTATGATGAACAGCATTTTCAAAGCCTTAAACGGCGAGGAAGCAGAAGGAATCACCTATTTGGACGTCTCCATCGAAAGCCATTTGATGAGCTTTGCGGCGGAAGAATCCCGCTTGGACAACGGAAAAACCATTCGATTATAAGGAGTAGAGTATGATTCGGTTTAACGAGCAAGAAAAACTTTTTCATATCCAAACCAAAAACAGTTCGTACGTGTTTTATATTTCCGACCATGATGCGTTGGAGCATTTGTATTATGGTAAAAAAGTGCCTGACGATAAAATTAAGTACATAGGGAATAGACAAATTTATGGGCACGTAGCGCACGAATACCGCGAAAGACGGGATTTTAATGCGTCCGTGCAAGGGTTTGAAATTGCGCCGTTTAACAGCGGGGATATTCGTACGCCGTCCGTGGTGTATAACTGTGCAGGAGACGTGCATTGCAACCGTTTGCGCTATCAATCTCATAAAATTTATAGGGGCAGAAGCGCAATCGACGGGTTGCCGTATTCGCGTGAAAGCGGGGACACGGAAACGTTGGAAGTGGTGCTTGCTGACGATGATAAGAACGTGGAATTCACCTTATATTACGTGGTTTTTGCGGATGTAGACGTGATTGCTCGTCATCAAAAAATGAAAAATGCGGGTACCATGGACGTAACTATTCAAAAATTTGCCAGTATGTGTTTGGATTTTTACGGCATGGATTTCGATGTCATTACCTTGGAAGGTATGTACCTTTACGAACGGGCGCAGGTATCCCGTCATCCTTTGAAAAGGGGGGTATTTAAAACCAACAGCTTAACGGGTACTTCGTCGCACATCAAAAATCCTTTCCTTGCGCTTTGTCAGCATAATGCGGACGAAGATATCGGGGAAGTGTACGGGTTTAACCTGTTATACAGCGGCAATTTTGCAAACGAAGCGTCTATCAGCTTTTTAGGCGACACCCGTGTGGCGATGGGGATTGACGATACGGGATTTTGTTGGACATTGAAGAGCGGGGAATGTTTGGTTTCTCCCGAAGCTATTCTCACCTATTCCGACCAAGGCTTGGGCGGGATGAGCCGTAATTTCCACGACCATATTCGTCAAAGCATTATCGAAAAAGAATTTGCCTTTTCCCCCCGACCTATCGTAATCAATTCGTGGGAAGCGAGCTATTTCTCCGTTTCGGAAGAAAAAGTGCTTGCCTTGGCGGAAGCGGCGAAAGATTGCGGAATTGATACGGTGGTGTTGGACGATGGTTGGTTTAGACCGAACGATAAGCAAGGCCTTGGCGACTGGCGCACGGAAAAGCAAAGCTTCCCTTCGGGTATTAAAGGCTTGGCGGACAAAGTGCACGCGCTTGGTTTGAGATTCGGGCTTTGGTTAGAGCCTGAAATGGTCAATGAAAACAGCGATTTGTTTAGGGCGCACCCCGAATACATTTTGACGACTTCTAAAAATCCTTTAATTTCCAGAAGTCAGTACATTTTGGACTTGACGCGCGATGAAGTAGTACAGCTGATTGCCGATAGAATCAGTGAAGAGCTGCAAGGCGCGGAAATTGATTATATCAAATGGGATTTCAACCGTTATATGGGGGAAGCAGGTTCGTTTGTAACCCCGCAGGGCGAAGTGTATCATCGACAAATGCTCGGCGCGTATAAATTGTTGGCTATCTTAAAAGAACGCCTTGGCAATGTTTTATTTGAAAGTTGCTGCGGCGGGGGCGGCAGATTTGATTTGGGTATGCTGTTCTATTCCCCCCAAATTTGGACGAGTGACAACACCGACCCTTATGCGCGCACCTTTATTCAGTATGGTTCCAGCTACGCCTATCCCGTATCGGCATTGAGTTGCCATTTCACCGAAGGGGATTGCACAAGCGGCAGAGAATCTACCTATGAATTTAGATATAACGTAGCGGCGTTTGGTTCGTATGGGTACGAGTTGGATTTGAGTAAGTACAGCGCGGAAGATAGGGCAATTTTTAAAGGATATTCGGAAAAATACCGTCAGTATGAAGATTTGAATTTACGCGGGGATTTGTATCGGATTATCTCCCCTGAAAACAGCTCGTTTTGTGCGTACATGCAGGTTTCCAAGGATAAGAACAAAGCGCTCTTCACCTTCTTGGAGCTCAATGCGACGGGTTTTGTGGAAAGTATGACGTTGCGTTTGAAGGGTTTAGATCCCGACAAAATGTATAAAAACGAAGACACGGGGGACGTTTTATACGGGGCAACCTTAATGAACGTAGGGTTCCGTATCAACGACTTGTTTAGAAAGAAACGTTCCGATGGATACATGGTGGCGTTTACGGCTCTTTAACTGGATACGAATAAATAGGAAGGGATGTTATGGAAATACGGTTTCATGGGTTTTGTTTTTCTATTCGGGAAGGCAAAATTTGTTTGAAAGCCTATAATAACTGGACACAAGAGGGGGACAGCCCTTTTGTGGAAGCGCAAATCAGCGGTGAAAACAAAGATACGCATTTGGGTGCGAAAATGGTCAATTCTTCGGAAGGCAATCGCTTGTATTACCTTTCGCATAAGCAGGAAAACAACCGATTAGAGATTGTACAAAAATCGGCGCTTATCGAAGTAAAAACGATATTCATCGCATACCTGGGTGGCTCTTTTGTGCGTATTTATACGGAAATTAAAAACATTTCCCCACAAGAAATCGTATTGGAAGAAGTGTCTGCGTTCGTTGCGCCGTTGCTTGGTGACAATCGTGTGGAAAACGCGAAAAACTTGCAATTTTACAAGTTTTTGCAAAGCCATCACGCGGAGTGTCAGCCAAGAAAGCAATCTTTCTATGCGTACGGCTTGCATAGGGGGAATTTGGAAAGCCAAAAGCGTATTGCGTTTGCAAACGTTGGGAGTTGGTCGACAAAAGAAGAATTGCCGCAAGGCATTATAGAAAAACAAAACACGGGCGAATGCCTTATGTTTCAAGTGGAAAGCAATTCGTCTTGGTATTACGAAATCGGGGATAAAAACGGGGAATATTATCTCTATCTTGGCGGGCCTAATTTGCCTTTTGGCGGTTGGAGTAAAGCGCTGAAACCCGATGCAACGTATTGCACGCCTGCTGTGGCGTTGGCGTTTGGAAACAGTGTAAACGCCGTGCTTGGCGAAATGACAAAATATCGCCGTCAAATTGCAGGAAAAAATGCATTCGATGCGTACCTGCCTGCCATCTTTAACGAATATATGCATTTGTCGTGGGATAGTCCGACAGCGGAAAATACGGCAAAAATAGCGCCCGTCGTTGCAAAAACGGGGGTGGAATATTACGTCATCGATTGCGGTTGGCACAACGAAGAACCAGGCAATGTGGTGTACCCGTACGTTGGTCAGTGGAAGGAAAGCAAAGCCCGTTTCCCTGATGGTATACGCAAGACGACGGACTTTATCCGTTCGCTTGGTATGAAAGCGGGGCTTTGGATAGAACCCGAAATTATCGGGATAAAATGTCAGGAAATGTTGTGCTACTATGACGACAGCTGTTTTATGCAACGAAACGGGCGTAAAATAGCCGTTATGGGCAGGTATTTCTTGGATTATCGCCATGAAAAAGTGCGTGCGTATATGAGCGAAACCATCCGACGTATGGTGGAAGACTACGGCGCGGATTATATCAAATGCGATTATAACGAAGATTGCGGTGTAGGCACTGATTACGCTGCGTTTTGCGCGGGGGAAGGTTTGGAAAGCTGCGCGCAGGCTTTTTATGAGTGGATGAAAGAGATGACGCAAAAGTATCCGCAAGTGATATTTGAAGGCTGTTCTTCGGGCGGTATGCGTATGGATTATAAGACGTTGTCGGTATATCCGCTCATTTCCACGTCCGACCAAACGGATTATTTGAAATATCCTTATATAGCAGGCAATATTTTATCGGCGGTTATCCCTGAACAAGCGGCCGTTTGGAGTTATCCCGTCGGCGTGGGAGAGATAGGCTTGCCTTTGCCCAAAGCCTACGACGAAAAATGGGTGGCGGAACATATCACGGACGATAGAATTGCGATGAATATGATTAACAGTTTTTTAGGGCGTATGCATCTTGCCAGCCATTTAGAGTTGTTAAGCGAAGCCCAGCTTGCGCTTGTGCAAGAAGGGGTGCAATATTATCATTCGCTGACCGAGGTCAAAAAAACGGCTTTGCCCTATTTCCCCAACGGTTTCACCGATTTTGCTGCGGAACATGTTGCGGCGGGCTTTAAAACAGATAATCAAATTTATCTTGCCGTATGGTGTTTGGGCGGTTGTAAGAAAATAACGGTTTCTTTAGATGAAAAAATATCATCGGCGGAAATCGGGTACCCGAAAAAAGCAAATACAGCTATTTCCGCCCAAGAAAATCAGCTCACGCTTGCGTTCGAAAGACAAAAACAAGCCGTTTTCGTGGAAGTGGAAATACAATCAGCTAAATAATATTTGTGGTAAAAAGGAGATAGAAATATGAAAATGCATAATACGTATAGCTACGGTCAGTTGTTTTGTTTCAGCGGTTTGGACGGCGAAACGAGCAGAATGAACGATTTTGTGGCGATGATGATGGACGAACCCATAACCTTGCGTTTCCATTTTGAAACGACGGTTACTTTACATATTCCTTTAAAGGACGAAGCGGTTTTTCACGCCGTAACGGGGGATATGCTGGACGGCGAAGATTTCTTCGTGGCGTTTGTGGATAAAGACACCGTTGTGGGCAAAACGCCCGTAAAACCCGTTGTGTGGACGGAAACGCAAAGCCAAAGGGAAGAAAAGGACGGCGCGGAAAGCGTAAAAACGGATTTCGGCGGAGAATTTTTCTTAAAGACGCAGGAAGAAAACGGGCAATATTATTTCGCTTTTTCCTATGGAAAAAAGGCGGAAATTTGGACGGACGAAGCTTTGTCGGCGTTGAAAAAGAGCCGTTATGCGTATTTTGAAAAGATGCCTGCCTGCAAGGAAGAAAAATACGAAAAATTATATTATAAATGCCTTTCCATTCAAAAGGAAAACGTGTATTCGCCCGAAGGGGTGATACCTTGTCGTTGGACGACTCCCGATAGAATACCCCACCGTTGGTTGTGGCTTTGGGACTCGGCGTTCCACGCTATGGCGTTTGCGCAATACGACGTCGAGCTTGCCAAAGACGCCATTCGCGCCGTGCTTACCCAACAACGGGAAGACGGGTTTATCGCGCATATGATGAGCCCCCAAGGCTTTATTTCCGAAATCACCCAACCGCAGGTTTTGTCGTGGGGCGTTTGGTCGGTTTACACGCAGGACAAAGACAAGGCATTTTTGCGTGAATGCGTACCTGCCCTTGCCAAATTCTTAATTTGGACGATGAAAAACCGCGATAAAAACAACAACGGACTGTTGGAATGGCTGACCGAACCCGACTATTTCGAGTGCAAATGCGGGGAGTCGGGCTTGGATAATTGTCCCCGTTTTGACTTTGACGTGGAAATGGACGCCATCGACTTTTCCACCCATCTTTGCAACGACGCGAAATACTTGTCTATGATTTACGAAGAGCTTGGGGATAAGGAAAACGCGGCGTATTTCCGCTCCGTCCACGAAAGCGTAAAAGACAAAATCAACGAATGTTTGTGGTGTGAAGAAGACGGGTTGTATTATGACAGACTGTTCAGCGGAGAATTGACAAGAGTGGCTACGCCGTCGTCCTTCTTGCCGATGTTTGCGGGCATTTGTTCGCAAGAACAAGCGGAGAAAATGGTGAAGGTGTTGTTGGACGAAAAGCGGTTTTGGACGGCGACGCCCGTTCCGTCGATGCCAAAGGACAGCGAATTTTACGATATCGATATGTGGCGTGGCTGTTCGTGGCTGAATTTAAACTATTTCACGATGCTCGGCTTGTTGAAATACGGATTTAAAGACGTAGCCGACGAATTGCGCGAAAGAACGTTGAAAACGGTGCTTAAATGGTACGAAAAGACGGGCAATCTCTTCGAATTTTACGACGCGGACGACGAAATTTGCCCGTTCCGTTTGAAGAGAAAAGGGGAACAGCCCGAAACGACGGATTATCGAAAGCATATCCACTCCATCACCGACTACAACTGGTCGTCCTGCTTTACCTTGATGTTTATCCAAAATATTTATTATTAAAACGAATTTTACAAGGCGGCGCGTTCGCATAACGCGCCGCCTGCTTTTTATGGTGACAGCGCCTTAAAAAACAGGTTGATTTTTGCGACAATTTAATAATTTGATAATGCGAATACCACACGCTCCGTACAATCGATTTTTTCGATTGCGGGGGGGGGGTATTCACAAAAAAAGATTTTAAAAGTGTTGAAAATTCGTTGACATAATAAAAAGCCTGTGCTATAATGTGACCCCAAGTAATAATATTACTTGTAGAGTAACATTGTATTTGTACGCAAGAAATAAAAATAAATTTGCCTTTTTTATAGGCTTAGTAGATGACCATTCATAAAGGAGAACATAATATGAGAAATAGGTCGTTTTTACGAAGATTAGTGCTTATACTAATGACAATGGCCGCAATGCTGTTTGCAGTAGGTGCGGATTTAAACCTGAACGTAAACTGCGGTGGGCAGCAAACGCAAAGCGCGCACGAATGTTTAAGCAGTATCGGTGGACCTGTAAAGTATTTGAAGCACTTAAACAAAGATGATCCGCACGACATTGTAGCGGAAATCCCGAGGTGGGAAAGCGGAGCGCAGGACGGGGCGTTTGTGCAAGCCTACGCGCTGACTTACGATTATACCGTTCCCGCAGGGACAAAGATTACGCTTGCGCCCAACGTGTATATTTCCATTTGTACGTATACGGCAAAGCTTACGTTTACGGAAGACCAAATCGTTCTGTCCAAGGACGAAAACGGAGTGGTAAACAGCGGGTTTATCGTGCACGAATGTTTGTATCACGGCTGCTACGCGGCGATGAAGCCTGCGATAAACGTGACGGAAACGCAGTTGAAGATGGGATATTATTACGCCTTACAAAACGGAGCGGAGTGTTTTGAAATACCCGCGGGCAATTATGCGTTTGCGGAATATTTTGAGCTTTCGTCGTAAATAGCAAGCGGGAATGTGACTTTTACCGACCCTGAAAACACGACGGTATGTTTTAATAATTTGATTACGGATATGACCGACCCCGAAGTGCTGGCGTTGAAAAACCGCGGCGTTACGGTGTATACGGAATGCTTGGAAGACAAACCTGCGCCCCAAACGCATAGCTGCGTGTATACGCAAGGGGTAGACCCCTATCCTTTGACGCAGGAAAGCTTTGACGCTATCGTTGCGGGTATGCAGGAAGAGCCTGCGTCTGCAAGCAGCGAAGACCCTTTGCAAAACTTCCTTTACGTGTTCTTGACCGAAGATATTTTCTATGACGGAGCATTAACCGTGCCCGAAGGTATGTATTTGGGGGTTTGTCAAAACGGCTTTACCTTCAACGTTCCCGAAACGCAGGGCGTATACGTATTCGATTGCGACCCGCACGTATGTATATATGCGGACTTACAAAGCGTTGTTCCCGTATGGCAAGCGGGGCTGGATATTTATTCTGCATACGCGACGGCGGCAGGCGAAGACTTCGTATTGCCCGATGGAGCTTACGCGATGATGGAAGATATTGATTTTACGGCTTTTTCGAATCTTTTGTCGGCTACGGGCGAATACCTGTTTTGCCAAAACGGGCATATAGCAACGGGGTTGGTTGTTCCCGAAGAAAACGAAAACTGCTACGTATGCGACTGTACGCAATCGGTTGAAGAAATTGGCATGTACGCGCACGAATGTACGGAAATAAACAATCACATTACTCCCTATTTAATCACCGAAGGATTGTTGGCGGAGATTATAGACGGCGAAGGTAGGTTGAGCTTGCCCGAAGGCGCATCGGAAATCGCGCTTGCGATGCCGATGGATTTTGAATTAGACGGAACGCTGATTATTCCTACGGGCGTAACGATGTATTTTTGCTTAAACGGCTTTACGCTTTTCGGTTCGAAAGCTCTTGCGCAAAATTCGGATTCTCCGTATATGTTCAAGGTGGAATACGGCGCGAAGCTGTACGTTTGCGATTGTTCAAAAGAAAAGACGGGCGCTTTGGTTGCTACGACCGTTGAAATGATGACAAACAAAGAAGAAGGCGAAGCTTCCGTTCAGCAATTTTCAACTCCTGTGTACAATTTGGGCGTAACGGAGCTGGACGGCGTAACGTTGCAGGGGTCTACGGGTTGTTACAACGCAGGGCGCTTGATTGTGAAGGACAGCACTATTGACGGCATCTATATGGGCATTATGATGAACGAAGCAGACGCCTATACCGATCCTTTGCACAGCGTAAAGCCCAGTCTGGATATGGAAGGAAGTACGGTCAGCGCGGTATTAGCGGGTATTTTGAAGCTGGGCGGCGACGCGGTTTTGGAAGATACCACAATCAACGCGACGGCGTTTGCGATTATGTCCGATTTGGATATGCTTGGAATCAATGCGAGCGAATATAACGGGGCTTTGGTTTTGGACGACGTAACCGTCAATTTGACGACCGTTATTCCCGAAGGCGACGCGTTGGCTTTGATGTTGCTCCAAGGGCTGGGTATGGTTTCCGCCATTACAGCGGACACGAACATTTCCATTGAAGGGGATTTGTCCGTGAACGTTGACGAATGGTTATTAGAGCCTTATATCGATGAAGACAACGGCGAATTGATGTCCATAACCGTCGCGGAATTTGTGGTCGGTGCAAACACCTATTTTGATATCGCCGACGACGTTGAGCTTTCGGACGAATACCGCGTATATATTGCGGAAGAATTTAAAGAAGATTTGGTGTTGTCCAACAAGGATTTGAGCGAGAATTTCATTTTGATGGAAGGCTTGGTCGCTATGATCAACCAAGACAACGAATACGTGGTATTAGCGCCTAACGCTTGCGGTTTTGCAAACAATGCCATAGTACAAGACGTTGCCGTTGGCTTTGACGGGTACGTAACGTTGAATTTCTATTGTGAATTTGACGGTATAGCCAACGAAGAATCTTTCTTGAAGAACGAGAATTCGAGAGTGGTATTTAACGTTGCGGGCGAAAAGGTGAACGTGCATCCCAGCGAAATGGAAGATTTGGGCGATCATTTGTATTCGTACAGCATAGGTTTCTACGCGAAGGATTATCAAGAACAGATTTACGTACAGTTTACCAACGGTACGTATACCTGGACGGGCGTTATGGCGATTTCCGTGGCGGATTTCTTGGAAATGTCTTTGGTTTATTTTGAAGCGATGTTGGCAAACGTGGAAGCGACGCTTGAAGACGCTGGGGCGACCGAAGAAGCGATAGCGGAAGCGGAGCAAACCAAAATAGAACTCGTTGCCTATAAAAACGCGATTTTGGCTATGCTGAACTATTGCGGCGTATCTGCGGAATATTTCTATGAACGCGGCTATGAATTGTTGGACGAAGTGTTCGCGCACAGAGAAGTGCAAACGGTCGTAGGCGGGTCTTCGGAAGAAAATTCGGAAGAAACGGGCGAAGAAGAAAATACGGAAGAGCCTACGGAGCAAATCGTGTGGGTGGAAACGAGCGTTGTGGACGCGATGAACGCCGTTACGGCAGAAACCTTAAAGGGGTATGCGCCCAGCGTGAAGGAAGGCTCTGTCATTCCCGAAAACGTACAGTTTATCGGGGCGAGCTTGATTTTAAATTCGGGTACGTTTATCCGCTTCTATTTCACGGCGACGGAAGAAGTTTTGCAGGGCTTGACGGTGACCATTGGCGGCGTGGAAATTGCGCCTACTTTGTACAACGCGAGCAGCAATATTTATTACGTGCAGGTTGAAAATCTTTCCGCTTTGCAATTAAAAACGATGTACGAAATGACGATTACGGACGGAGAAAGCGAATATACCGTTTCTTACGGCGTATTTAGTTATATGTACGGCGTTTTGAATAATCCGCAGGCGAGCGAAAAGCTTGTCAACGTAGCCAAAGCTACGTGGTTATACGCTGACGAAGCGGAAAAAGCGGTGCAAATCCTGTCAGGATTGAGTTCGAGCGATGACGGGGAGGTAGAAGGCGATGGTGAAGCGTAAAGGGTATGAAGCCCCGGAAATGGTTTTGGTTGTCTTTACGGACGAAGTCGTACGCACGTCGTCTATTCCCGGCACGGGAGAAGGGGAGCTGCCCGTACAGCCTTTCTTCTTCTAAACAGTTTGAAATAGTATGATAAAGCATACCCCCGACAAAGCGTTTTCGCTTTGTCGGGGGTATTTGTATGCGACTTCTTTTTTTATGTTTGCCAAGGGTGGAATTTTTGGAAAAGTATTGACGGTTGGCAGGAAAAGGTGTATAATGTATAAAAATGGATATACTGATGGTAGCGAAATAGAAATCCACTATATAGGAGAAACAAGATGTATCGTATTTTTGAATACAATCCGCAATTACAAGGGTATTATTCGGACATAGAGCTTCGTATGCGTTTGTATCAGCAAACGAAAGACCGCTTATTGTCGGGTAAAAAGACGTTGAATACGTTTGCGAACGGGCATCATTATTTTGGATTTCATCATATTGACGGCGGTTGGGTGTACCGTGAGTGGGCTCCGAATGCTCATCAATTATATTTGACGGGGGAATTTAACGACTGGCGTTGGCTGGATTATCCTATGACCAAGTTGGAAAACGGAGTTTGGGAATTATACCTTGACGGCGACGGCGCTTTGTGGGACGGTTGTAAGGTAAAGACCATCGTGGACGCGAACGGAACGCGGACGGAGCATATTCCGCTTTACGCAAAAAGAGTCGTACAAGACAAAACGACCTTGATGTTTTGTTGCGAAGTGGTAGACGATAAAAAGGCGTTTAAATGGACGGATAAGCGGTTTAAAGGGGAAGAAACGCTGTATATTTACGAAGCGCACGTCGGTATGGCGCAGGAAGAAGGAAAGGTGAGTACCTATCGCGAGTTTGCCGATATTACGCTGCCCTACGTCAAGGAAAGCGGGTATAACGCCGTACAGCTTATGGCGATTATGGAACACCCGTATTACGGCAGCTTTGGGTATCAGGTTTCCAACTTTTTTGCGGCTTCGTCTTGGTTTGGAAAGCCCGAAGATTTGAAATATTTGGTCAACAAGGCGCATAAGCTCGGTATCCGTGTATTGTTGGACGTGGTACATTCCCACGCGGTTAAAAACACCGCCGAAGGTATCAATATGTTCGACGGTACGACGTGGCAATTTTTCCACGACGGAGCCAAGGGCGAGCATCCTGCTTGGGGTACGAAATGCTTTCATTACGGCAAGGACGAAGTTATCCATTTCTTGCTTTCCAACTTGAAATTTTGGATGGAAGAGTATCATTTTGACGGGTTCCGTTTTGACGGCGTTACGTCTATGCTTTATCACGACCACGGGCTTGGCACGGCGTTTGACTGCAACGATAAGTATTTTTCCGTCAATACGAACGTGGAAGCGATTACCTATTTACAGCTTGCCAACGAGCTGATTCGTCAAGTGAACCCCAAAGCCATTACGATTGCGGAAGATATGTCGGGTATGCCGGGTATGTGCTTGCCTATTCAAGACGGGGGAATCGGCTTTGATTACCGCCTTGCTATGGGGCTTCCTGATATGTGGATTCGTACGCTCAAAGAGCAAAGCGACGAAGCTTGGAATATTGGCGCGATGTGGGGGGATATGTGTTTAAGACGCCCCGGGGAAAAGACGGTTGCGTACGTGGAAAGCCACGACCAAGCGCTTGTGGGCGATAAAACGGTGATGTTCCGCTTGGCGGACGCCGCTATGTATACGGATATGAATAAGGATTGCCATAATCCTATCATCGACAGGGCGATTGCGTTGCATAAGATGATTCGGCTTTTCACCCTTGCGGGCGGCGGCGAAGGGTATCTCAATTTTATGGGTAACGAATTTGGGCATCCGGAATGGATAGATTTCCCCAGAGAAGGGAACGGTTGGAGCTTCCATTACTGCCGTAGGCAATGGAGCTTGGTCAACAACGAGTTTTTGAAGTATGGTTGGCTTGCCGATTTTGATAAGGATATGGTCAAGGTGACCAAAGTGTATCGAATTTTTGAGCAAAAAATGCCCGATTTGTTGCTTTTGAAAAATCCCGAACAGACGATTGTGTTTTACCGCCACGGCTTGATTTTTGCCTTTAATTTCAGTCCGAATCAGTCCTTGACAAACGTGCTTGTGCCTATTTTTGACGAGCAGGATTACGAGATTGCGCTTTGTTCGGATGATTTTTGTTACGGGGGCAACGGGCTTGTGCATCACATCACCTATCCGCATAAGAAGTTTGACGGGCAAAACTATATAGAGATATATATTCCTGCCCGCACGGCGATTGTGTTGAAGCCGATTGTAAAGAAATAAAAAGCAAGAGCTGTTTTTATCAAAACAGCTCTTATATTTTGAAAGTAGATGACGGGTATCAATACAAAACCCCTAATCCAAAAAGATTAGGGGTTTTGTGGTGCTCGTGGCCGGACTTGCGCCTTTAGCGGCGCGCCCCGCTCCGACGTTATCAACGTCGTCCTTTGCCGACGGGCTGTTTTATGTTGGGGTTGCATAAGGCAAAGCGTTTTGCTCTCGCAAAACGGCTCCCACCCTCAAGTCCGTCCAAATTACGGAAGTCAATACAAAACCCCTAATCCAAAAAGATTAGGGGTTTTGTGGTGCTCGTGGCCGGACTTGAACCGGCACGGTATCTCTACCGAGGGATTTTAAGGTATTTGCGGGTTGATTTTTAAGAGAATTTTACAAAAGAAGAAAAGTGCAAAAACGGGGCAATTTTGCACGAAAAAGCATCAAAAATGCCCCAAAACAAGCGATTTTTACAAAAAATAATCCATGCTCCGATTTCCTTAAAAAATAGCCAGGTTCCCAGAAGTTCCCAAATTTTGAACAAAGAAACTAAACGAAATTCGCCCTTTTTTGACCGTTGCAAGAGATGAATTTTTAATGCTAAGACCTGCTTACAAGGGGTAAGTCCGCATATATGGTGGTAGGTGGTACTGTTCACCATGGCACGTCAAGAACTTACTCATTAGAAGAAATATTAACAGAGAAGAAAATATATAACACGCGCGCGAGTGCTTTCCACACGGCGACGTGTTTTTTCTTTTTTCTGAAAAATAACGCAGCGGTACAGTGCGGCGTATGAAATCGACGGACGAAGATTTTTCATTATCATGTGCTTATAAGGGAATAAGGTTAAAAGCGTTTTAAGGGCGAAAATTGGGCTGAAAAACGCGCGATAAATCACAAGGCGAAGACATACTCGAAGAGCGAATATGAGGCGGAAATTAAGCTGTTTTTGAGGGGAGTGATACGAAGATAAGGGGAAAAATCGGCATTCGATTTTCTTGCAGGAATAAGCGGTGGGGTCAAAATGCCCCTTTCCGCGATAAACATCTGCCGGCAACGCCGACAGTTAGCGGAGTTCAGCGATTTGGGGATAGGGGTCAAAATCGACGAAAAAATACGGCGGTGGGGTCAATAATCCGTATGCTCGCGGAGTTTCAAGGAAATTCTATGGGGTCAAAGTAAAAAAATGAAAAAGGAGGTGAGAAAATGGCAACGGAAAAGAAAAAATATGCGTTTTATACATCGCCGCAGCTAATGGGAAAAATCGAGCAATTGTACAAGTCGGACGGCTGTACAAGCAAGACGGAATTCATTGAGCGAGCGGTGGAATTTTATTGCGGATATCTAACTGCGGACAATTTTAAAGAGTATTTTCCTAACGTAATCGTCTCGACCATGAAGGGCACGCTGAATAGCTTGGAAGACAGAATGGCTAAGTTATTGTTTAAGTTCTCGGTAGAGCAAGCGATGATGATGCACGTGCTTGCATATACGTGCGAAATTGATGAAAATACGCTGAATAAGTTGCGCGGGTACTGTGTAATGGAATGTAAACGTATCAACGGCGCAGTAACGTTTGATGATGCGGTTAGATTCCAAAAGAGTAGCGACTGATGAGGTGGTTCATTTTGTATTGGTATAGTAAACTCATAGGAATGTGAAATAAAAGAAGAGAGTATACGGGTAAAACAATCATAAAGCCTACGGGATGTGTTCCGTAGGCTTTATGGTTAGATAAAAGTTGATTGGAATGATGAGGTGGTTATTTTTTAATAGTAAGTAGATTTTTGCACAAATGGCTAACGCTGCCCTGCTGTAAATTGAAAGTGCCAATTTTGCACTGTTGGGGGAATGAAAATAGTTGTTTGACGGGGGCAGGTATGCGTTGAAGATAAAAATAATGTGGATTTTACATTTGAGGGTTTAAAGGCATAAAAAATCCGACAGAGTTAATTCTGCTGGACGGGCTTCCTATGTGGAGCGAAATCAACTAATGATTGATGCGAGCAATATTGTGGTTGTCCATTTAAATAAAGGAAAGCGTGGGGGTAAACCAAGCGGAACAATTCTTGCCTATGATTATGCAGTGAATAAAGATAGAAAAACGATTATTATATAATTAAGAAAAGCGGTGTCAAAAAAGTCAAGCATCTACAAGAAAATGGAAAATTTATTGAAATTTGCATAGATTTAACAGCTAAAAAGTTTATTTATAATGCAAAATGGTTTAATTTTTATATTGAAAATTGACTCTTAATGCGATAAAATGGTAGCGTAGGAGTGTAGTATCATCAAAAAATTAAAAACATATTAGGAGGAACTACAAAAATTATGAAAGTATTAAAAAGAAAAATGTTGAACGTTTTACTTGCTTTTGTAATGGTATTCAGCTTTGCTTTTTCGGGGTGGGGCGGTATCTTTACTGCAATCAGCGTTAAAGCGGAAACAGCGCTTGTGAACTTGACGTTTAACACTTTAGGTTTAAACGGCGGCGAAAATAATGACAATACGTTTGGCGGTACCAACTATTATACTTGCATTCGTTTTACTACCGGGGTATTCTCTGGGGATGCGAACGGTGCGTCTGACTTTTCCGATTTGACGGAAAAAGCAAGCTACGTAGGCAGTGGTAACACGGACGGACAATGGGGCTTTGCGCCTGCTTATTCCAAGTGGTCGCAAGGGTATAAGAACGACGCCGTATTCAATTTCATCTATCTTTGGACGGCAAATAAACCAGCAAGTGAAGATACAATCGCGATGAAAGCGGGGTCTTATTTCACGCTCAGCGGTACGTTTGCAGACGGAACGGGTGCATGTGACGATAAATACGTGCTCACAGAAGATATCAACTTGAAATTTAACGGTACAGCTTGGGAAACCTATGTCCCTGCTGTGGATAATACGCAATTCGTAACGGAATTTACTAATAACGGTCAGTTTGTTGTTGGTAATTACAATGGAGATGCGACTAGTTACCCCTATGAAATTGTTGATGGTTCTACGGAAGCCTTGCCTACTGGTTATACTGGCGCGGTGGCAAAAATTGGAAGTAAGATAAACGGCGGTGCGGCGTATATCAATATTGATTTTACGGCATCTCAAATTTCTGCGGCTGACGTTGAAAGCGTAGTTGCAAGAGTATATTCTCCCGACTATACTGCTGACGATCAGTTGAGGATTAACAATGTG
>JBGVRC010000090.1:0-4656 GCA_045128055.1 Candidatus Scatosoma sp.
GTATATCAATATTGATTTTACGGCATCTCAAATTTCTGCGGCTGACGTTGAAAGCGTAGTTGCAAGAGTATATTCTCCCGACTATACTGCTGACGATCAGTTGAGGATTAACAATGTGGGCGGTTATATAGCGTCCGCAGACCTTTCTAATTGGTGCGACGTTGTAATTCCCGTTGCTAATATTACGGGCAACGACGGTAATTTAGGTTCGTTTGCATTCGGTTTGCGCGATAAGGGTACGGTTTCGGACTATTTCTATATCGACAGCATTACTGTAAATATGGTGAAACCTGTTGAACCCGTTGAGGTAACGTTTACAAATATTAATGCTTCTTGGAATAATAACTCGGCAACTTTAGGCAATGGTATGTATTATACCATTTTACATATAAGCGGCTTGACTTCAAGCGGTTATTATACGCAAGGTGATGATTGGACGGATATGACGGCAAAGGCAACCATCAACGGCGAAGCATCCTATTTTAGCTTCTGCCCCGCGTCCTTTATTGCAGGCCCTAACGTTTCGGCTGATTTTATCGTGATGTACTCGGCGACTGCACCGACGGTAGGGGATGAATTCTTTGTTCCTGCAGGTACGACCTTTAAGGTAGGCGGCAATGATACAAATATATATGAATTAACGAATGATATTAACTTGAAATTCAATGGTACGGCTTGGGCGGAACCTGTAAAAGCAACGTATTCCGTATACGAGAATATGGATCCTGAAATTATTCATACCTATTCGACCACACAAAATGCGGATAGTAGCTTTACCTATACGTTGCCCGAATACGAAAGAGAAGGCAAAGTGTTGCTTGGTTACGTTATGAATTTGATGGTTGATGAAGAGTTAACGCAAACCTTCCTTCCTTCGGGTGAATATACGACGACGGCAACTGGATGTGTTTTTATTGCACTTTGGGGCGAGTTTACGACGATTGACGGCGCATCTATCCGCATTTCCAGCGCAGAAACGAGTGGTATTCGTTGGACGACGAATATTGACAGCGAAGGCTTCAACAATATTGCATATTGGGCAAAGAATGGCTTCACTTTCGGTACGGAGCTTTCCGCTGATGGATTTGCGGAAAACTTTGACATCGTTGCAAAGACGTGGAAGGTGGAAAACAGTCAATATACGGGCGTTTTGACGGATATTAACTCGAAATATTACACGCAAGAATTTACCGCGCGTGGTTACGTAGATATTACTTATCAGAACGGCGCAACCAAGAGAATTTACGCAATCGCAAACGATACAACAAGATCGATTAAGCAAGTTGCGGAACTTGCAATTGCTTCGGGTGATTATTCGGGCACTCAACTTTCTATTCTTCAACAAATCGCAGGTGTTTAATTACGAGGTGTAAAATGAAAGAAAAAAGACCTTATGAAACGCTTGGCGTTAGAGTGGTGGAGTTTCATCGTGCAGACGACGTTATAACATCTTCCATCATAGATAACGACGGCGATTTTAGAGATTGGGAAAGCGAAGGAGATACGTGGTAAGGAGGCGCAAAATGAAAAAGAAAGTATTAAATAAGATGCTTGTTATCGCGTTTGCTGCGGTTTTCGTTGCGCCCAGCGTAACGTCGATTGGCACTCAAACTGCAAATGCGGCAAGCAAGAATTACGTAATTAGAGATTATTCTCAATATGCAGAGACTGCGAATTTAATGGTGGGCGGTTACTATGCCCCCGATTTGACGAATGCCGCGGAAGTGGAAACGCTTATCAATTCGGGGCTTGATTTTATTTGTTTGAACGGCAATAATACTGCCACAAACTGGGCGGGGCTTGGAGACATCTTTAATAATTTCGACCAAAATGGAATGAAAATATTGCTTGATGCGAATAAGTGTTCAAATCCCGACGCAATGGGGTATTGGTCGGACGCGCTCGGTATGTATGTAAGCGGTTGGAATCGTGATTGCGTTATCGGCACGGATTTTTGGGATGAACCCACACAAACGAGTGATATTGACACAATCGCATCGTATATCGAAGCATTTGAAGGTGCATTTGCCGGAAAACAGTTTTTTGTAAATCTTATGCCTTCGTATTATAGTGGCTTTGCAACGTATCAAGAGTTTATCAATCTCGTTGAATATTACGCGGCTACGGTTTTGGATAATCTTTCGGGACAAAAGGTTTTAGGAATAGATAGCTATCCTTTGTGCCATAGCGGAAGTACGAACTATATTCGTCAAAGCTATTTAGCGGACTTGGCAACCATTGCAGTAAAAGCAAAAAGCCGTGGCGCGGACGTAAGCTATTACGTGCAAACGATGGATGCGGAAACGTCGGGAGATACTTACCGCAATTTGGCAGGTCAAGCAGACGCGGATATGCAATACAGCATTTCAATGGCGTTTGGCGCAAAACAACTTATCAACTTCTGCTATGAAACGCCTAACGGCGGATTTATGTCTGAAGCAATGGTAAAGCAAGACGGTACGCCTACGGCAAATTATACCTACGTACAAAATGCAATCAAGAACGTTGACGCAATGGACGAAGCGTATATGCAATTCGATTGGAACGGCGTTATCATTTCCAAAGGCACGACGTACGATAGATTGGCTACGGGGAACAATAAAAATATTGACGGGTATTCGTATTTGTCTAACAGCTTGTTCGCTAACGAAATTGCTTATGCAAACAGCTATTCGGCTACGCAAAAGGCATATTTAACAAAGGATAATTTGCAGTCTGTAACGTCTACCGAAACGACGCTTGTCGGTTGTTTTGAAGATGATATGGGTTACAACGGATATTTTCTTGCAAATGCAAACGATACGTCGAGAAACAACGCTTCTACGGTTACGATGACGTTTGATTTGGGTACGGATAAGGTACGTGTTTACCGCGGTACGGGTTATACCGATCAAACATTAAGCGGAAATACGTTGAGCTTGAATATGTCGTCGGGCGAAGGTGTGTTTGTAGTTCCTTTCAAAACGGAAAGCGGTTATGCTGTAAACTTGAACGTAAACGGCGAAACGGAAACTACGTTTGTAGCGGAAAACGGTAGTTTTGTGCTTCCCGAAAGAACGGTTGACGGCGAAATTTTCGTTGGTTGGGAATATAACGGCAAGGCTTATCCCGCAGGATATAGCATTGATAATGTTACTTCGGATATTACGTTGACGGCAATTACGTTGGATATGGATATGCGCGTTGGCGCTTCCGTGCGTATTGCAAGCGATTATGAAAATTCTATCCGTTGGATAGCGGACGTTGACAAAACTTCGTTAACGGCATTGGAAAGCGCAGTAGGCGCAAGCAACGTAAGCTATGGGATTACGGTAAAATCGACGGCAATAACGGGTTCGTTGACAATCAATATTCCGAAAGAAAACTTCGGTAACGGCGGCAATACTTGGACGCTTGCAGGCGTTATGACGAAACTACCTGACGAACAGCTTAATACGATGTTTGAGGGCAGAGCGTTTGTAAAGGTTACCTTTGCAGACGGCACGCAAAAGAAGATTTTTGTAAACGGGAACGACAATGAGCGTTCGATTGCGCAAGTAGCGTATATGGCTTACAACGATAAGGATTACGGCTATACCGAAGCACAATTTGAAAGATTGCTTGTTTTATCTTTGCCTTATACGGAATCGAGCGATAATAACGGTTCGTTGAACGATTGGATTGCGGGTATGGATAAAGATAATCTTGGCTCGCTTGAGGATTGGCTTTTGAATGCAGGTAAATAACACGTAAGGGGAGAGCTTGCTTTCCCCTTATGGAATTAAATACGACTCTAATAAAAAAGGAGTGAAAAAGATGAGTAAAGTCACAAGAAAAATAGCATTGTGGGCGTTGTCGCTTCTGTTTGTTTTATGTGTTTCCATTTTAGGAATACATACCAGTTTTTTAGCAAACGCCGAAGACACCCCGACGGTTGTAAACTTGACGTTTAACGCTTTGGGTTTGAACGGCGGTGAAAACAACGACAATACGACGTTTGGCGACAATAAATATTATACTTGCATTCGTTTTACTACTGGGGTATTCTCGGGGGACGCAAACGGTGCGTTTGACTTTTCCGATTTGACGGAAAAAGCAAGCTACGTAGGCAGTGGTAACACGGACGGACAATGGGGCTTTGCACCTGCTTATTCCAAGTGGTCGCAAGGGTATAAGAACGACGCCGTATTCAATTTCATCTATTTATGGACGGCAAACAAACCGGCAAGTGACGATACAATCGCTATGAAAGCTGGGTCTTATTTCACGTTTAGCGGTACGTTTGCAGACGGAACGGGGGAATGTGACGATAAGTACGTACTTGCGGAAGATATCAACTTACAATTCAATGGTGTGGCTTGGGAATACTACGTACCTGCGGTAGATAATACGCAATGGGTAACGGAATTTACCAACAACGGTCAGTTTGTTGTGGGAAATTACGGCGGTGATGCGACTAGTTACCCCTATGAAATTGTTGATGGTTCTACGGAAGCCTTGCCTGCTGGCTATACTGGTGCGGTAGCGAAAATCGGCAGTAAGATAAACGGCGGTGCGGCGTATATCAATATTGATTTTACGGCATCTCAAATTTCTGCGGCTGACGTTGAAAGCGTAGTTGCAAGAGTATATTCTCCCGACTATACTGCTGACGATCAGTTGAGGATTAACAATGTG
>JBGVRC010000091.1:0-2378 GCA_045128055.1 Candidatus Scatosoma sp.
CTAAAACACGATCAGTTATACGATCAATACGTGAAAGAAAGTGTGAGTTACACACTAACGAAAGCGAAAAACTAATTTAACGGAAATCGAAAGGATGATCTCATTATGAAAATTCAATTAAGTACATCAAGTTTTAAATTAATCGAAAAAGGGTTTAATACGCTTAAAATCGTGGAAGCTAAAGCCGTCCCAAGTGGAAAACCACAAGCCATTGAAATTAAATTCGTCGATCGTAACGGAACACCAATGAGCGCGACATATCGTTTCAATAACGATAAAGCGATGTTTGTGTTATCGTTAATCTTACGCGCATTCTTTGGTGACATTACCGAGTTTGATACGAACATGGTCGGGGACCTAGTCGGTGAGTTCTTAGACGTTGAAATTAAACACATCACCAAAGATTCAACGCAACGTCCAGGGGAAACTGTGATTTTTGCAAACATCGGAAAAGTGATCGGGAAAGGCCAATCATGGGAAGCCGCAGCCGACGACGTGGAGTTTGACGACGTAGACGAAGAAGTTGAAATCAATGACGAAGATTTACCATTCTAAACTCGAGGGAAAATTAAGAGATCAGGTCACGGCGTATCTTAAAACGCGCCGTGACGTTTGGTTTATGAAAGTAGTTGGAAATAGTATTCAAAAAGCGGGAGTGGCGGATTTTTTAATCTGTTATCGCGGGCGCTTTTTAGCCGTGGAGTTAAAACGTCCCGATGGGAAAGGAGAAGCCACCACGCGTCAGTTATTGGAATTGAAAAAGGTTAGAAATGCTGGGGGAATGGGTGTCGTGATCGAATCATTAGATGAATTAGTGAAACTATTGGGGGAAATCGATCATGAACATCAAACAAAATTTAGTCAGTTCAAGTAAATATAGCATTAAATGTCCGCACAAAATGACGGCGGAGTTTGTTGTCGTGCATAACACGGCCAACGATGCCAGCGCCGCGAATGAGATTAAATATATGATTAGTAACGATAATCAAGTCTCATTCCATTTTGCGGTTGACGATCAAGAGGTAATCCAGGGGCTACCATTGGATCGTAACGCCTGGGCGTGCGGTGACGGAGCGAACGGCGCTGGAAATCGTAAAGGCATCCAGGTGGAGATTTGTTATTCTAAATCGGGCGGGGTTCGCTTTGAAAACGCGGAAAAAAGAGCCGCTAAACTGATTGCGACCTTATTACACGAACGCAATTGGGGCATCGACCGCGTGAAGAAGCACCAAGATTTTAGCGGAAAAAATTGTCCTCACCGTACCTTACAAGTGGGGTGGGCGTCATTTCTTAACATGGTGAAAAGCGAATTAGCGGCATTAAAACAACCCGCTTCATCGTCATCATCTAAAACCTATTATCGGGTGATTTGCGGGTCGTATCAATCGAAAGCCAACGCCAATGACGTTAAACAATAATTAGAAGCTAAAGGGTATAGCGGAGTCTTTTTATTAGCCCACGGAAGCTATTATCGCGTCGTGGCGGGATCATATAGTAACCGTGCCAATGCGGAAAAAATCAAAAGCAAATTAGAAGCGGACGGGTTCACGGGCGTATTCTTATTGGCTTATCAACCGTAAGAGGGCGATCATCATGGCATTTACGGCATGTAAGGATTGTCAAAAACGGGTGTTGGCCTGTCATGATACGTGTGAGGACTATCAACGTTTCCACCAAAAGAGAAAAGCGATGAATGAGAAACGCTGGCGTGAGGGAGAAATGTTGCGCGATGATCGACTCACGACCAACTACCATCGCAAATTAAAGCGACAATTAGGTTAGGGGGTTGCATCGTGAACATTACGCAAATTCGAGCGCATGACGTCGCCAATGGCCCAGGGATACGGGTAACCCTATTCGTCGCGGGGTGTACTCACCGCTGCCCGGGGTGTTTTAATTCACAATACTTTAGTTTTGACGCGGGAGAGGTGGCGACCGATCAAACGATCGACCACATCATCCACCTAGCGAAAAAAGACTATATCAGCGGCCTTACCGTGTTAGGTGGAGAGCCACTTCAACAAGTCTATGACAAAACGTTAGTCAGGCTACTTCATCGTTTCAAACAAGAAACAGGAAAAAGTGTATGGTTATTTAGCGGGTACACGTTTGAAGAAGCCATCCAACGGAAAGAACGCCGTGAGATTTTAACGTATTGTGATGTGTTAGTGGACGGTCGATTCGACCTCACCCAAAAAGACGTGAGATTGCGGTTTAGAGGAAGCAAAAATCAACGGATTATCGACGTTCAGCGTTCACTCAATCAAAGAGAGGTTGTTTTACATGAGTTTAACGAATGTCTATTTTAGCAAATTAAATGAGCATGCCGTGATCCCAACTAAACGCGTTGAAGATGCGGGATATGACTTATATAGCGT
>JBGVRC010000092.1:0-4147 GCA_045128055.1 Candidatus Scatosoma sp.
CGGGCTTACCAAGATAATCTACGAAATATTTAATCCCTTCGTATTCTTCATCCCAACCGTTTACAATCGCGTCGTCGAAAATATTTTTAGCGAGCTGTTTTAAATGCTCGTCGCCAAAGTATTGCGCTTCGTCCAAGATAAACCACGCGCATTCGATATCGTGCCCGGGATTTACCACGCGACAAGGCGCGGACTCGTTGATAATTTCCCCGTTTTGTCCTACGCACTCCAACGTAATATGCAAATCGGGCTTATAGAAGTAATGCTCGATTTCCCACAAAAGCTGTTTGGCATTCGTATCGTATTTTTCTTTGTTTTCCGCATCCGCTTCGCGCATAATATGCGTTACGTTGAGCAAAATCATAGGGCACGCAAGGCTGCGGGTATCTCTGGTTGAAGCGTAGGTTTTGGGTGTGATTTTATACGGGTCGTTTGCCCCGTCTGCGTTGATATTCCAAATAAAATCGTAATATTTTTTGGCAATCTGCAAATATTTTTCTTGCTTCGTCGCTTTGAAATATTCCGCGCAAGCGATAATATAGAAAGATTCGGAAAACCAGTATCTACGCTTTCTCAAAGGCAAGCCATCCTTTGTCACGGAGAAGAACATACGGCCGTCTTCGTCTATACAATTCTTTTCCAAAAAGTCCAAACAAGATTTTGCAATTATCAAATATTGTTCGTCCTTTTTAAGCGTGTTGTATATATACGAAAACATATACGCCGCGCGGCCCTGCATCCAAACGCTTTTGTCCGCAGAATAAACTTCGCCTTTTCTATCTAAGGAATTGTAAATACCGCCGTTTTCGCCGTCAAGAGCATTTTTCGTCCAAAACGGGATTACGTTTTCAAACAATTCTTTCTCAAACTGTTCTTTATAAGCGTGTAACTCTTTCATAAATTCCCCAAGCCCTTTACTTTTTTTCGTAATAATTACGATACAGCGTATTTAAGTTTTTCGCGGAAGGATAAATGGATTGCGGGCTTAAAAAGTGCGAAAACTCAAACGTAATACATTTTTCTACGTACTTTTGCGCCATTTTTATCTTATAACGCAATACGTCGAAGGAAATGGGAAAAAACATAGAACGAACGTCCCTTTCAAAGGTTTCCACGTTTGCCCAAAGCGCAATTTGGTGCTTATCCATTACCTTTTTGACTTCCGAAAGATATTCTTCATAATCTTCCAAATGCGTCGTCCCGTCTTGGAAAGCGCAAACGTCTATATTTTTACCGCAAACTTCTAAAATGTTGTCCCACTCTCTTGCGGTCCGCTTTGCATCCAAAGGTTCGGGGTACAAGTCAACTCCCCTGAAAAACGGACTGATTAAAACAAGTTTTTCGGGCGATTTTTCCTTACAAAGCGCCGAAAGTCCCCCCATCGTTTCCTTAATATTATAAATATTACTTCCCGTTTCATGGGGAATATACCAACCTTTAAAAGCGGGGTGCGTACCATACAAAGCCAAAATTTCGTCGATGAAAATCTTATTTTGTTCAATTTCGCCCCAATAATCGCCGCTATTCCAGGTCAAATTGGATATATATAAACCGATATACACCTGCATATCCCGTTTTTGTGCTTCGTCTAAGATAAAGCCTACAAAATCTTCCCCTTCTTCTTTTAAAGTGGGAAATATTTTAGACGGATACAAGCATTTATTGTAAAAAACGCTACGCATAATGATAAGAGTATCCATACCAACTTCTTTCATATTATCCAAATCCGCCGCCCATTGCTCGTTCGTCCAGTTGGAAGCAGGAATATCGTACGTAACTTCGTCAATAAAAGTGCCGGTTATCGGGTATTGATGTTTTTCCATTTTTTTTAATCCCTTTCCTTTTTTATCAAAGCATAACGCATAATAACGCTATTTTATTTATTATACCATTTTTTGCCGATAATGTCAAGACCTTGCCCGCAAATATCTTACCTACCATTGGTTGTTTTTATCAAATTTCGACGTGGGATTTTAAATAAAATAAACGGTTGCATACGAAAAAAGCACAGGAACAATTCCTGTGCTTTTTGATTTACTTTTGCTTATTTAACAAAGGTAATACTTGTAATCGTCATATAGCCGCCTTGGCTTTGAATCGCGCTACCCGAGCCCGATTTTTGGCACCAGAATTTAATCGTAGTATCTGCCTTCAACGTTACGTTTGCAACTGCCGAATTGGTAGGCGTTCTTACAATCGTGTTCCCGCAACCAACGATTGCTTGGTTGGCAATCGTGCCGTCGGGCTGCATATAGACTTGCGCGCTGGTATAGCCTTGCGCCATCATATAGTTGACGTAATCCGCCGAAATGTACGCCATAAATGCAGGGTCGCTCGTGCTTGTGCTATTCGTAACGGTAATCGAGCCGTCGCCATTATACGTAACGCTGGAAACCGAGCCGTATTCGATATAACCGTGAAGCACTTGTATCGTCAACTCTTGCGTTACGTTTTCTACCGTGTACGTACCGTTGTTTCCCGTTACTTCTTCGCCGTTTACCAAAACGATGAAATCGTTTAATCCAGCTACTTTTCCCGTAACCGTGAAGGTGTAATCTTCCCCTTCTGCCACGGAAGCTTCCCCGTTAAAGGTATAATAGCTGTTTTCCGCAGGAGCGGTTATGTTGATAAGGCTTACCGTTTTGATAAACGTCATTTCCGTAATCGTCATATAGCCGCCCTGGCTTTGAATCGCGCTGCCCGAGCCCGATTTTTGGCACCAGAATTTAATCATAGTATCCGCTTTTAACGTCACGTCCGCTACCGTCGTATAATTGTTCGGCGTTCTAACGATGGTGTTCCCGCAACCAACGATGGCTTGGTTGGCAATCGTGCCGTCAGGCGCTAAATAAACGTGTACGTTCGCATAGCCTTGCGCCATCATATAATTGACGTAATCCGCCGAAATGTACGCCATAAACGCAGGGTCGCTCGTGCTTGTGCTGTTCGTAACGGTAATCGAGCCGTCGCCATTATACGCAACGTTGGAAACCGAGCCGTATTCGATATAACCGTGGATAACCTTAATCGCCAAATCTTCGGTTACGTTTTCTACCGTGTACATACCGTTGTTTCCCGTTACTTCTTCGCCGTTTACCAAAACGATGAAATCGTTTAATCCATTAACCGCTGCCGTAACGGTAAAGCTGTACGCTTGCCCTTCGGGAATAGAAGCCGCGCCCGTAAAGGCGTAATATTTACTTTCGGCAGGCGCAGTCACCGCATAGGTTTTAGGCAAAGGATTTAAAGAAGTTCCGTCGTCCTTGAAATAATTCAAGCCTGTAACCGTCATATAGCCGCCTTGACCTTGAATTGCGCTACCCGAGCCGTCTTTTTGACACCAGAAAATAATCGGAGTGTTTTCCACAAGCGGAACTTCCGCCACCGTCGTATAGTTAGACGGCGTTCTCGTACGCTGTTCGCTACATTTAATATTCGCTTGGTTAGATTGCGTTCCGTCGGGTTGCATATATACCTGCACCTTGGTATAACCTTGCGCAATTAAATAGTTGACGTAATCCAACGAAATAGCCGCCGCATAATCCGCAACGTTCGTACTCGTACTGTTCGTAATAACAATGCCGCCGTCCGTATACGTTACGTTGGAAACAGCGCCGTATTCTACGTAGCCGTGAATAACCTTAATCTTCAACGTTTCCGTCACGTTTTGTACCGTGTACGTACCGTCCACGCCTTGGACTTGTTCGCCGTTTACCAAAACGATGAAATCGTTTAAGCCAGCGACCTTTTCCGTAACCGTGAAAACATAATTACTACCATCCGCAACGGAATTTTCCCCTGCAAAGGTGTAATATTTGCTTGCAGCAGGAGCGACCACGTCAAATCCCGTACTCGTATCGGTATACGTTACGCCGGAAATATCGCTCCAAGAAGCAACGCCCGCGCTGTAATTACCGCTACCTATACAAGCAAACAAAATATAGTCTGCGCTACGTACTTCTACATTTTCAAAGGTCATAAGCGAAGTGTCGATTTCGCAACCCAGCGCGTTGATTACCGTCAATTCTTCCGCGATAAGCGTTACGTTTCTTACCGTATTCGCCGCGTTGCCCCAACGAGCAACCAAAAGACCTGTGTATCCGTGCGTATCTACCTTACCGTAAGGCCATTGCACTTCTTTATACGT
>JBGVRC010000093.1:0-61864 GCA_045128055.1 Candidatus Scatosoma sp.
GTCGTTATTCGCCGTAGTCAATTTCGAACCGTAAATATTCCACCAGCCGTTTGAAGTCAACGCAGACGAAGAATCAAGCTCAATCTTCACTTGCGATTGCGCGTTCGAATACGAACCGCCCACAATCGAAACCGTTTCCGTTACGTCAACGTTCTCTTTTTCCGTGTTTCCCGTATATACCGCTACCGCCGTCTTGTCTGCGCCGTAGCTATATACCGTGTCCGCGGTGATTTCCGCGCCGTCAATCGTCCATACGCCCTTATAGCCCGATTTTTCGGGTACTGCGGGAAGCGCGCCGATTGCCGAACCTGCAATTACCGTCTTCGTTTCGTCCAAGCCTTCAAACGAAAGGGTATATTCTTGTACTTTCGCAATCGTACCGTTTGCGTATTGGAAGGATACGTCATCCGTTGTCGTAAGAATATTGCCGTCGCTCAACAAGAGCTCAAAGCCGCTCTTTACCGTAATGGTGAAGCCGCTCGCAGGAATCCACGCGTTCAAAATCATCATTTTGGTAAACGAACCCGTGGTTTCTATTGCAATTGGCGAATATACGCCGCCGAGCGACAACGGGAACGTCGTACCCGTGTAAGACGTCGTACCGTTTTTATTCTTGGTTACGATACTTCTTGCGGATTCTCCGTTGAAATACAGATAATCCATAATATCCACGCCGTTCGTTGCAGCAAAGGTTGAACCGTTATCGTTCCAGTAGCCTTTAATCGAAGAATCTGCTACAACGTATTCGTAGAGCCAATCCGTTTTTTGCTCGTTATAAATTCTTATGGAAAGCGTGATACAATCCGCAGGACTTCCGCTCATCCAATCGTCTTGCGTAAACATAATCGCATCGGTGATATCAATCTTCCCCGCGTTTTCCGTATATACCGCCACCGCCGTCTTGTTTGCGCCGTAGTTATATACCGTTTCCGCGGTGATTTCTACGCCGTCAACCTGCCATACGCCCGTATAACCCGATTTTTCGGGTACTGCGGGAAGCGTACCGATTGCCGAACCGCCCGTGACCGTAATAGGGTCTACTTCGCCTTCCGTGCTTTCAAAAGACAAGGTGTAGCTCTCCGCGGGCGTCGTTTTGTCCGCTTTCGTCACCGCGCCGTTTTCATACGTAAACGCTACGTCTTTGGAAACGGTCACCGTATCGCCGTTCACGTCGAGAAGCTGGAAGCCTTCTTTAATAACAATTTCAAATTTCCCTGCGTTGGAATACGCCATACAAATACGAATAAGCAAACCGCTGGTAGAAGACGTTTCCACGAGCGCGGGCGCGCGTTTACCGCCTTGCCCAAGTTCCCAATGCGTTCCTTTATACGACGTAGTGCCCGCCGCGTTTGCCGCCGAAAGCGCAGAGATGGAAGATCCGTTTACGTAAATATACTCCATAATATTTACGCCGCCGTTATTTGTCGGGTTCGACGCGGAAGCGCTCGCTACCCAACATTGACCCGTGCTAAGCTTCGAGTTCGCATTCAAAACGCTATCCCCTACGTAACCGACAAGACAGATGTCGTCCTTGCCCGTATAGCCTGCCGAATAATCCGCTCCGTCCGTCATATTGGAATAGCCAGATTCGAACTTCAACCCGATTGTATCCGTGATATCTATTGTCGTAGCGGCGTTTGCCGTTTTACCTTCCCCAAAGGGCAACGTAAACCAAGCGCCAAGCATACAGCAAAATATCATTATAATCGTCAAAAGCTTTGCAAATAAAGATTTGCTTTTTGCATTCATAGCCTATTTTTCTCCTTGATATTTATACACAAAAAGGTGTTTACTCTTATGTTACTGTCCCCAATTTTCAGGGAAGTCGGGAAGGTCGGTTACGTTATCGTTTTGAGAAGTTCTAACAATATCGTCACATGCAAAAACAACAATTTCAAGCTTTATATTTTCATAATTTCTTTTCATCATCATTTCTCCGTTTCGGAAAATCTTGCCGGCAAAAGGGATCGTCTTTCGCGCTCCCTTTGCCAAGCGTTTTATTACTTATTTAATCTCCACAACCGTTGCTTCCATATCTACGGTGACGTAGACCTTGCCGTTTTCAACCGTGTAATTATCCGATTGCATACCATTCACGTAAAGCTTATCGCCATCCTTCCAATCAAGAACGATTTGGAGTTTCAAGCCCGTCGTATCCCCCCTTACGGAAGTGATTTGAACGCCGTTCTTATACGCCTTCAAATCATATTCCACGAAGTTAAACGCAAGGTTTTCCATACCCCAATAGCTAAGCTCCGTAGGCAACTGCGGCGCAATTTGAAGCGTTTTACCGTCAATAGAATCGATACCGAAGAACCCGTAAGCTACCGCCGACAAAGGCAAGTAGGATTCAAGGAATTCTGCGTCAATACCGATTTCCCCGTTCGTACCTTGACCTTGCATTTGGATACCTAAGCTCTCGTAATAATAACGGTAGAATTGGTTGGGGTCAGAGCCCTTTTCCACGTAGTAATCGTAAACCGTTTTATACCAGTCTTGAATTTCCTGCAATCTTGCATACGCGTTGTCTGCTCCGCCGTAGTTGATACGCGCCATCAAATCGTAGAAGGACGTGTACATAATAGCGCCGCCGTACTGACAGTTGACCCAATTACTCTTAATACTGGAATTATTATAATATTGTCCGTTGAGTACTTTCTTATCTCCCGTTTCCGTAATGGAAAGCGGCGCAAATTCGTATTCGTACAAGCCGTTTTCACTATTAATCCAACTCATAATGCTCGTTGCCTGCGCTTCGGTTGCGACGCCATAATAAATCGCTTCCAAATTCCAAGCTACATAGCCGTAGTCATACAAAGCGCCTTTAGAATTATAACCCGCTGCAAATCTGCCTGTCGATTCATTCCAGAAGCCGTTATTCGCCGTCGTTTCACGCATAGCAGCCAAAACGTCGTTTGCAACCGCAGTCCAAGCGTCAGCCGTATAGCTGTATTCGCTCGTCGAACGCGCGCCTGCTCTCGTTGCCGTCTTAATCGTAGCAAGGGCTTTGTCTACCGTAATATCGTTCGATGCCAAAATGCCTTCCAAATACGCCATATCCGCAAGAGCTTTGTGGAAATACATATTCGACTGGAAGTCGTATTCGGGCATAAACAGGATATCCCAATACCCGTTGCCGAGACTGCTTTCGATATCGCTTTGATCGCCGTCGTGACCAACGAGATAGGATTGATTATTTAATTTGCGGCTGGAATCATACATCTGCATCAAGAAATTCATTGCCTTTCTTGCGCGAGTGATATTGTTTTGTAAATACGTCAAATCGCCCGTAAAATCGTAGTCCTGACGGAGCGACGAAATCAAAATCGAATTGTTGTTGGAATATCTTGTATCAATGGTAGGACGAACGTAGTTCAAGCCCACGTTGCCAGACATAGACTTGCCGTCTTTAATGTCAATCTTAATTTGAATTTGTTTAAGATACGTCGAGTTGCTTTCGCCCCAGAACGCATACATAGGCATAAAGATCAAATGATTGTATTCGCCCGTAGCGTTTCCTATATCGTACGAAAGGAAAGCATTTTCTTTTACGGATACCCATTGCGTCGTCGATTGCGCGCTGGTCGTATAACCAACCAAAATATCGTTTACGTTGGTTACGTCGTCGATACGGATATCAAATTCGAGCAACGGCGCGGAATAGGTATAAATTTTTCTATACGTGTACCAATTTACTTTGAACCCGCTAGAACTTGCCGTCGGCGAAGTGAAAACGATATCCGCCGTCTGTCCGCTTACGTTTGCCGTATACAAATTGTTACTGCTGGTTGCGCCGATATTGCTCGACCACGAATCTGCGCTACCGTTGAAATCCCAGCTGATACCTTTTATATCGTCATTGGACGGATAGGGCCAGCCCATACGTTGTTCCGCCGAACCAGGCGTTGCGTCGTTGGGACGAACTTTGTCGTTGCTGGACCATACGTAGCCGTAATCGTCTACGGGAACGCTGGACAAGAAGGCTCTCAAACCTGCAATTCTATCTTCCGCATACCCGTCGTCGCTGTTGTACCAGTAGTACGCCTTTGACATCCATTCCTGCGAGAAGAATTCTTCGCTGTTTACACCTGCCGTAACAGAGTTCACTTTCAAGTTTACGCCGTCTTCCGTGTAGCCCGAATGTCTTTTAAAGAAATCGTTTAAGAAGAAATCAAGATCTTCGTCCGAGCTATAAAAATACAACGTTTCGTCACTATTCTTGGCATAAGTATCGTTTGCCGCACCGATAAGGAAGGTGAATTGATCGCCCGAGAATACAAAATCGCTTAAATTATAAATGTAATCGCCAAGCTGTACGTTTACGTTATTGCCGCTCGACAAACGTTCGCCGTTGACTAATACCGAAGCCACTTCGTCCGAAATTTGAACGGTCGCTTTCGCCGTTGCAGGGTCGATTTCAATACTCGTAATTTCATAATCGCCGTATGCGCTCTCCGTACGCGCGAAGGAATAATCTTCCGCACTCCAAGTGAGATCGGCAACCTTATTGATATAGTTCAAAATCGTTGCGTTCGTTCTGTAATCGGGTCTGTCTTCATCTTCATACGCCAACGTAGCCACTTCGTAGATACTTCTTGCATTTACTTCTTCGTTGTATTGCGTATATACATAGCCTTCGCCCGTCGTATATTGAATCTTCAAATACCCCCTTGCGGAAAGTCTACGCGAGTATTGCGCTTCGCTGATATTTACAAATGCCGCCGCATACGTCCAAGGCTTTCCTTCCGTTGTAGGCTCCGTCCATATCCAGTCTTCGCCAAGCGCCGCTTTGCTTGCTTCCGTATATTGATTTTCTGCAAAGCTGCTGTGTTCGAATACGTCTACGTACTTCAAATAATCGGTAGGCGCAACAAGCGTACCAACGTCCAAAATCAAGCCTAAATCAACGCCGACGTCATATGCGTCTTTATCGATATCTACTAAGAAGCGAATACCGCTGCTACCCTGCGTCAAACGCACAGCCGCGCCGTCTTGCATTTCAAAGCCAAGCCATACTGCATACAAGGTGACGCTACTATCGGGAATCAGTTTATAACCTGCGGGATAGAATTGATATCCTGCGCCAAACGCCGTATCCGTCGTCCAACCAACAAATACCTGCGAAAGCCCTTCTGCAACGATAATGGTATCAAGCGCGGGCAACGTCAACTGACGTTTGCTTTCATCAAAATAGGTTTCCCCACCGTTCATAAGCGTAACTTGTTGCCCTTCAAGGCTATCCAAATCCGCGTCGGTGATTTCACCATTTTCAACCGTACCCGAAATATATTTATAGGTTACGTCTTCGGTTACGATTACCTTCTCGCCTGCATCGTTGATTAAAGAGAAGCCTGCCTTGAAGGTGATTTCAAAATATTCCTTACTGTAACCCGTGTAAATACGGATAAATAAGCCGGCCGTATTCGTTGTTTCTACAAACACGGGAGCGTATGCTCCACCGTTCGCCAACCAACCTGCATCGCCCTTATAAGAAGTAGTACCATTTTTATTCTTATTGCTCGCGTCTCTTACCGTTTCACCGTTGACGCAAATATATTCCAAAATATCCAAACCGCCGTTCGCAGTTTGATAAGCCGTATATCCGGAATTCCACACGCCGCTTACGCTTGCGTCCGTTTTCAAATAGCCGCCATCCGCTTGCACGACAAATACGACTTCCGTTGCCGCGTTGGCGAAGCCGGGTTGATAATCAATAGCAAGCGTATCGGTGACGTCTTTTGCGTAAACAGGCGTTGCCGTCTTATTTTCGCCATAGGTGTAAACCGTCGTCGAAGCAATGCTTACGCCGTCAATTTCCCAACCGATTACAACATAGCCATCCTTTGCAGGAACGGTAGGCAATTCCCCTATTGCTTGCCCTGCCGCTACCGTAAGCGTATCGTCCAAACCTTCGAACGACAAGGTATAGGTTTCCAAATAAACGCAAGCTGCCGTCTTATTTTCCGTGTACTGCCAAATCGCATTTTCCGTAATGACTTCTCCGTCAATCATCCAGCCCGTTACAACTTTCCCTTCAATTTCGGGGAATTCGGGAAGCTCGCCGATTGCTTGACCTGTTGTTACGATCATCGTATCGCCTAATCCTTCAAAGGAAAGGGTGTATTTTTCTATCTTTGTAATCGTAGAGCCATCGTAAAGGAACTCTACGTCTTCACTGATTGTATAGATATCGCCGTCAGCATTCAAAAGTTCAAAGCCCGCTTTCAGCGTAATCGTATAGCTTGCGCCCGAGAATGCGTGCAATACCGTCAAGAAAATGCCGTCAGCCGTCGTTTCTACGAATACGGGTCTGCATTGATCGCTGTTTCCAAGCCAGCCCGTCGCTTCGCCCAAAGGATAGGTATTATTCGTTCTGTTATCGTCCGAAAGCGTACGAATATTTTGACCGTTGATATAGATATAGTCCATAATATCCACGTCGTTATTCGCCGTAGTCAATTTCGAACCGTAAATATTCCACCAGCCGTTTGAAGTCAACGCAGACGAAGAATCAAGCTCAATCTTCACTTGCGATTGCGCGTTCGAATACGAACCGCCCACAATCGAAACCGTTTTCGTTACGTCTACTCTTTCGATATTTTTCGTATATACTGCCACAGCCGTCTTATTTGCGCCGTAAGTATATACCGTTTCCGCCGTGATTTCCACGCCGTCTATCGTCCATACGCCCGTGTAGCCCGACTTTTCGGGTACTGCGGGAAGCGTGCCGATTGCCGAACCGCCCGTAACCGTGATGGGAGCTACCGTACCCGCTTCACTCGAAAACGAAAGGGTGTATTGCTGTATCTTCGTAATCGAACCGTTTGCATATTTGAAGGATACGTCGTCCGTTGCCGTAATAATATTGCCGTCATTTAATAAAAGCTCAAATCCGCTCTTTACCGTAATGGTGAAGCCGTCCTGCGGTATCCATTCCTTCAAGATTTTAATCGTAGTAAACGAACCCGTGGTTTCTATCGCAATCGGCGAATATCTACCGCCAGAAGACAACGGGAACGTCGTACCTGTATAAGACGTCACGCCGCTTCTATTATTCATAACAATTGTTCTTGCCGACTCGCCGTTGAAATACAGATAATCCATAATATCCACGCCGTTCGTTACAGCAAAGCTTTCGCCTTTATCGTTCCAATAGCCTTTAATCGAAGAATCCGCTACAACGTATTCATAGAGCCAACCCGTTTTTTGCTCGTTATAAATTCTAATGGAAAGCGTGATACAATCCGCAGGACTTCCGCTCATCCAATCGTCTTGCGTAAACGTAATCGCGTCGGTGACGTCGAGTTTTTCTGCGTTTCTCGTATATACCGCTACTGCCGTCTTGTTTGCGCCGTAGGTATATACCGTATCCGCGGTGATTTCTACGCCGTCAATCTGCCATACGCCCGTGTAACCCGATTTTTCGGGTACTGCGGGAAGCGTGCCGATTGCCGAACCACCCGTAACCGTGATGGGAGCTACCGTACCTGCTTCACTTGAAAACGAAAGAGTATAGGTTGCTATAACGCCAAATGTGCCATTCGTCCAACCGTAAACAGCCGTGTCATTCTGCAATTCATAAACCAAGCCGTCTGCCCCAACAAGGGTGAACCCTGCTTTCAACTGAATGGTGAATTCACCAAGAGCAAGATAGCTCTTGCTTACTTTTATTATGTACGCTTCTGTCCAACCCGTTGCCGTGATTACCGTCAAAGACGAGCTATTCTCTTTATAATGCTCTCTTGCCGACTTTCCGTTGATATAGGTATATTCCAGCGGGTCAACGTTGTTGTTTGCCGCGATCTTAGTTGCATCTGCACTATGCCAGTCACCACCAGCCACTGTAAAACCGCTAAGCGCACCGTGTATCCAAGTAATGCCTGATTCCGCTTCGCCCCAAGTACTAATGGAAATTTTGTCGTCCATTGCCACCGTCTCTATAACCTTCGTCACCGCGCCGTTTGCATAGGTAAACGCGACGTCTTTGGAAACGGTCACCGTGTTGCCGTCCACGTCAAGAAGTTGGAAACCTTCCTTAATTACAATATCAAATTTACCCGCGTTGGAAAACGCCATACAAAGACGGATAAGCAAACCGCTGGTAGAAGACGTTTCCACGAGCACAGGCGCGCGTTTGCCGCCTTGCGCAAGCTCCCAATGCGTACCTGAATACGACGTAGTGCCCGCCGCATTCGCCGCCGAAATCGCGGACATCGAAGAACCGTTTATGTAAATATAATCCATAATATTTACGCCGCCGTTGTTCGTAGGGTTCGATTTGGAAGCGCTCGACACCCAACATTGACCCGTGCTAAGCACCGAGTTCGAATGCAAAACGCTATCTCCTACGTAACCGACAAGGCAGATGTCGTCCTTGCCCGTATAGCCTGCCGAATAATCCGCTCCGTCCGTCATGTTGGAAAACCCAGCTTCGAACTTCAAGCCGATTGTGTCCGTGATATCTATCGTCGTAGCGGCGTTTGCCGTCTTACCTTCCCCAAAGGGCAACGTAAACCAAGCGCCCACTACGCAACAAAAAAACATTGCAACTGCCAAAAGTTTCATCCATAAAGATCTGCTTTTTTGGTACATATATTATTCCCCCTTATTTCTTACAGATTTCAAGATTTCTATACTCGGCGCAGGGATTCTACCCAAGCCGTCAGGCCCGACGTTTAAAAGATAGTTAATCCCCCTGCCGTTTAATTCTTGCTTAATTTTTAACACCGTTTCCGCGTCTTTCCAGTTTTGGTCGTACGCTTTATAACCCCACGTATCGTTTAAAGTCGCGGGCACTTCGTAAAGCATTCCGTTTCCTTCCGCATCCGTTTCGTTATCATTTGACGAGCCGTAATCCCCAAGGCCGTTGCCGATGCGCGAATTGATCAAGCAATTCGGTTGATACTTCTTCACAAGATTGTAAAGCTCCAACGATTGCTCCTTCGTGATATCTTGCGGGGTGTCGAACCAAATCAAATCGATGTCCCCGTAGTTTGTCAAAAGCTCCGTCACTTGCGGAATCGTCTTTTTTCTAAAACAAATTTCGAAATTCTTTTTCGTATTCGGGAAATCCCAAAAATTCGTCCACGGCTTCCCTTGATTCGTTTCAAACGTTTCGCTGTACCCGCCGCCGTGTTCTTCGTGCCAATCGAGCTCCTGCGAATAGTAAATGCCAAATTTCAAGCTATGCTTGCGGCACGCCGCCGAAAGCTCTTTAATAATATCCCGTCCGAACGGCGTATGCATTACGTTATAATCGTCCACCTTAGAGTCAAACAATGCAAAGCCTTCGTGGTGTTTCGTCGTGACGACGATATATTTCATACCAGCGGACACCGCCAAATCACACCATTCGTCCGCGTCGAAGAAAATCGGATTGAACGCGTCCATCAATTTTTCATATTCCTTAATGGGGATTTGGAAACAGGACTGCGCCCACTCCGCAATCATATCCATGCGCTTACCCTTCCACTCGCCTGCGAGCAAGGAATATAAGCCGAAATGAATCATCATGCCAAATTTTGCTTCCTTAAACCATTGTTTATTGCTCATAATTTCTCCTTTACCCTTTTACGCCGATAGACGAGATACCTTCCATAATCGTCTTTTGGAAAAACGCGAACAAAACCACGCAAGGAATCATCATAATTACGCCGACCGCAGCTTGCGTATTCATTTTCGTGTCTTTGCCCGCTTCGCCGCTGTCTTTCATGAAATCGAAATACAAAGCAAGCGAAAGCGTCCATTTGCTTTCAGCTTTATCGCCAAGGCTGCCTACGTAGGTCATCGGGCCTTGGAAATCGTTCCAGTTCCCGATAAAGCCCGTTACCGCAAGGTAAATTAAGATGGGCTTAATCATCGGTAATACGACGCGCAAATAAATTTGAAAACTGTTCGCGCCGTCCAGCTTTGCCGCTTCGCAATAGGAATTGGGAATACCGCGCATAAATTGACGCACAAGGAAAATATTCATCGTACCGCCGCCTAACCACATAGGTACCCATAAAGGATAAAGCGTACCGTCCCAGTTGATATCACGATAGATAATCATCAAAGGAATGGAAAGCACCGTGCTTGGAAGGAGCACCACCCCCATAATCATACCGAAAATCAAATCTCTGCCGAAAAAGTTGAGCTTCGTCAACGCGTATGCCGTCAAAGACGACGCAATACATACGCCGCCTGCGTTCATTAGGCAGACAAATAAGGTATTGCCAGCATAACGCAAATAACTGCTTTTTTGGAAAAACAAGCTATATCCGCTCAAACTAAACGACGAAGGCCATAATACGTTTTTCCCGATATCTTGGTTCGGCATCACCGAGTTTACCAATAATGCATACACGGGGAATAAGAAAATCACGGATACGATCGCCAAAAAGAAATACTTCGTACAGGAGAAGGTGATTTTTTTCGCTTTTGTATAAGAACGTACTGTCGCTTCCATTTATGACTCCTCCCCGTAATAAACCCACTTCTTGCTCGTTTTGAAAAGGAATATCGTCATTACGCCAATGATTACAAAAAGTATCCAAGACAAGGAGCAAGCAAGCGCCATATTTGATTTTCCTTTGAACGCCGTATTGTAGATGTATACTACAATGAAATTCAACTCATCTACGCGGAATTTCTCGTACAAAGGATATATATTCGTGTACGCTTGAATCCCGCCGATCATACTCGTTACGATAACGTAGAACATCATCGACGTAGACATCGGAATGGTAATTTTAAGTGTCTTGTGAAAATAGTTCGCGCCGTCCAAATCCGCTGATTCATACAGCTCTTGCGGAATATTTTGCATTTGCGAAAGCCACATAATCGCCGTACCGCCCCAAGTGAAAACGTTGACAATCAAAAGGGTCGGCAGTACCGTATTTGGGTCGGAATAAAATGGATAAGTAATCCCAAAGAATTTATCTAATAGGGTATTTAAGTACCCGCCGCGCTCGCTCGTCATATTCGCCCAAAGCATCGTACCCGCAATCGCAGGAATCAAATTTGGCAGATAGTAGAGAATGCGGAAGGTTTTGATCCCCTTGGTCTTTTGGTTCAAAAAGAGCGCAACGCTATACGACCCTATAATTTGCAACGCCAAACTAATAATCGTAAAGCCAAACGTTACGCCTATCGAACTGATAAACGTATCCCAAATCCCGTCCGGTTCTTTTTTGAAAATCGTAGTGAAATTGTCCGTCGTAAAACCGCCGTATTTATCTTTTTCCAAAAATGCTTTTAAATTGACTTCGCGGAACGCGTACTCGACGGACTTGCACATCGGAACGATTGTAAAGAAGATAATACCCAAAAGCACAGGTATTACGTACAGCCAACAAGGCACGTTTTTCTTTAAGAATTTCGCCGTTTTTTCCGTGCGATTTTCCTTAAAAGACGTTGTTCCTTTGTTCATTATTTTTCTCCTTACCCTAAAAGGTTTGATTTCGTGTTTTTAACGCAAATTTTTCGTAGGTCCTACCGCGTTATATCTCTTGTCCGTTTCCGTAATCAATTTCAACAAGCTCCCTTCGCCAAAGTCCGAAGTTGAGAAGGAGTTAAAGAAGGTTTGAACGGTATCTCTGAAATCAATTCTCGAATCGGGGGTATAGATATTAAACCAATCTTGTTTCAATTCTTCCCCTGCTACCCATGCGTCATGATTCATATGCTCAAAGCCTTTTACGCTTCTCCAAGCAGGCGTAACGCCGCCGTTGGATTCCGCATTATACAAGGATTTTAAAATGGGTACGTTGTGTCCGCTTGCGCCCGCGATTTCTTGACCTTCTTGGGTGATAATAAATTTAATAAAATCCCAGGAAAGCTCGTCGTAGGATTTGTATTCGCCGTCAACCGTAATACCAGAACCGTGCCATACGCGGTTGATTGCGTAGCCCGAACACCCCGCCGCAATTTTGTCCGTAGGGATTTGAATTGCTTGCAAGGGGGATTTGCCATACTCTTCTACGTAATCGGAATGGATAGAACTCAACGCATTGTTATAACCGAGCAATACCGGTCTGGATACGACTCTCATCATATTATTACCCTGCTTGAATTGCATATCGTCTTGGTCGCCGTAATAAAGATTATCTACTGCATACAAATCATCGTGAAGCTGTTGCAAAACTTCTTGCGAATCCGAAAGGGTAAGCTTACCGTCTTGGGAATTGATGATATTTTCTATGCCAAGTCCTTTCAGAATCGTCGTATACGTGGGTTCCCAGCCAAGTTTCAAATCCAGCACGGACATCCACTTCCATTCATCTTTAACCGCTTGCCCAGCATTCGCGAACAAGTATTGCATTCTTTCCGCCGTGAATTTTACAAAGTTGAAAAGGTCGGACAAATCATCCCAATCTTCCCCTTTTACAACGGCTTCTAATCTTCCCGTCGTAGAAACGTAATCCGCAGGCATTGCGTCAACGCTATTGATTCTCTTGTACGTAGCTTCATAGTCTTCGTCAAGCGCTGCAAAAAGCGCGGCGTTGCAAAGAATCGTAGGCTTATTGTAATCTCTCGGCGCGAAGTACAAACCGTATTCCGAGTGCTCGCTTGCATTTAAGCCGTCCGACGTATCCAAATCGTCGTTTCTAAAAGAGCCCGTATAATTTTTCGTAGGCTTAAAATGTCCGTTTAAAGCCGCCGTATCAAGCATCGAAGCATAGTAGAGAGAATAATCCGTTTCTGCCGAGCTTTCGTAGAAAGGACGAAGATCGATAAAGAATTCGTTCCAATCCGCGTGCATAGAATCGGACGTCCAAATAATGTTGGGGGAAGCTTCGGGGTCTAACGATACGTCCGACATAAATTCGCCGAACGCTTTACCCGAAAACGTTCGAAGATCGACCTTGACCTTCGGATTTTTTGCTTCGTATTCAGCAATCAATTTTTGCATAACTTGTTGTTCGGATTCTTCCGCTTGGCAAGCAATCGAGATTCTATACTCGTTCGCGTCCTTCGAACCACCCGCGCCGCCACCGCCGCAACCTACAAATGCCAGCGACGACAACATCAATGCGCTCATTGCTACACAGCTGATTTTCTTCATTTTTATTTTCTCCTTATGCTATTTTATCTTATTTCTACTGTTACGCTGCTAAGCGGTACGGTCACCGTTACTTTACCGTTCTTTACGGTATAATTCGACGTTTCCCTGCCATTTACGTAAACGGTGGGAGCGTTGCTGTCCGTTTCCAGCGTCACCTGCGCTTGAATTCCTGCCGCGTTACCGCGTACGGAATCAATTCTCACCGAGTTTTTATATACGGTCAAATCGTATTTCACGTGGTTATACGCAAGGTTTTCCATACCCCAGTAATCCAAACCGCTGGGCAACGACGGCGCAATTTTTAACGTGTCGCCGTTAGCCGTGTCAATCCCAAAGAAGCCGTAAGGAATGGCGGACATTACCAAGAAGGATTCTAAGAATTCCCCGTCAATACCAAGTACGCCGTTCGGGCCGATTCCCCTTTCCGCCGTACCCTTGATACCGTTTTGCAACGCGTAATAGTCGCCGCGACCGTCGCCGTCACCGTCCCATTGTCTATTTTCATAATAATCCCAATAGAAACGGTCGGGAGATCTATTGTAATTTCTGCTTGCCGCGTAATAGTCGTATATATCCATATACCAATCCTTGATCGCCAACAAGCGTTCGAAGGCATTGTCCGAGCCATAGGTCTTCATACGCGACATCAAATCAAAGAAAGACGTATACATAATTGCGCCGCCGTTTTGCACCTGCGTTACGCCGTATACGCAATCGCTATTTGCATACGAACCGTTGAAAATAGACAAATCGTTTTGATTTTCAGCGCTATACGTATTCGCGCGAGGCGCGAACTCGAAGAAATAAATATCTTCGCCTTGGGAGCCGTATTGATCCATTTCTACCGTTCTTGCGCCGCTGATCCAATCCATAATGGATTTCGCCTGTTCGTCCGTCGCAACGCCGTAATAGATGGCTTCCATATTCCAAACCGTATAACCGTAATCGTACCACTTCTGATCCACGTACGAATAGCCGCCTACGAATCTACCCGTTTCTTCATTCCAAAAACCTGTTTTATCCGCATCGTTGATGGATTTACGAAGCTCCGTCAAAACGTCGGAAGCGATTGCTTTTAAATCCGCCGCAGTAAGTTCATACGCGCTCGTTCCGCACTCAAATTGACGATTTGCCGTCTTGATCGTCGCGGCAGACTTATCCACCGTTTCGCCCTTTATCAACAAAATGTTTTCCAAATACGCAAGGTCTACCAGCGCTTTATAAAAATAAACGTTCGATTGAAAATCGTACTTCGTCATAAACGAAATATCCCAATACCCGTTCCCGAGCGACATTGCCGTTTGCTTATTTTTATCTCTGCTCGTTTTATCCGAATCGTGCCCTACCAAGTACGATTGATCGTTGAGATGGCGCGCTTCATCGTACATTTCCAAATAGAAATTGATTGCTTTGCGCGCTTTCGTGATATTTGCCTTTAAGAATTCTATATCGCCCGTGTAATCGTAATCTTGACGAAGGGAAGAAATAAAAATCGAATTGTTGTTGACGTGTCTTGTATCAAAGGTAGGACGTACGTAGCTGAGCGCAAATTTCCCATCCAACGTCGTGCCTTCCTTGGCTTTGATTTCCACGCGAACTTGATTGATATACGTTTCGCATTCCTTGTCCGATTTCCACGCTGCTTCCGCGTACATCGGCAAGAAAATAATATGCTCGTAAAGCGGAGTATAATCATAGCTGATAAACGCCTTTTCATTTACGGAAACGCTTTTCCACTCCTGATCAAATTCCGTCGTATAATACACGATAACGTCTTCGATATTTTGACAATCCGCCGTGTACATTCTCAAATCGATTTCCAAAAGCGGACTGTAATAAGCCAAAACGAAATCTTCTATCGGCGACGTAAATTCAATACTGCTTACCCCTTCTACTTCCGTTGACAATAAGCCGTTGCCCATAGAAAGGCTTTGATTTTCGTAATATTCGCCGTCAAGACTGTATCGTCCGGACCAAGCATTTTCACGGGAGTCGCCGTTGAAATCCCAGCTTGTACCCTTTACGTTATACGCCGTCGGGAAAGGCCAGCCCATACGGTGTTCCCCGCTATTCGTCGTAGATTTCGCGTCGCGCACCATATCCGTTTCTTGCCATACGTAACCGTAATCGTCTACGGGAATGTTGGAAAGAATTTTGCGCAAGCCTGCAATACGATCCGTTTCGTAAGCGTCAAAGCTATTATACCAATAATAGGACATAGCGTTCCATTCCTGCCAAAAGAATTGCACCGCATTCACGCCAGCCGTTACGCTGTTTACCTTTTGATCAAGCCCGTTTTCGTCCACGTAGCCCGAATGTCTTTTAAAATAATCGTTTAAGAAAAAGTCTAATTCTTCGTCCGAGCTCTTAAATTGCAAAAGCTCCGCGCTTGACTTAGAATACGAAGAGTTGTTCGCGCCGCCCGACTTACCGCAGCCAGCCGCAAAGAGAAGCGTGGACGCTAAAACAATCGAAAATAAACCTTTTACCGTCTTATTCTTCATTCTTTTTCTCTCCTTTTACAATGAATATGAGTGCGGCGCATAAGGTAGCAGCTATTGCCGAGCTTACGCCGAGATAAGACGAGCATCCGCTTTCTTTCTCCGACGTTTCTACGATATTTTCCGTAACGATAAAGCTAAACGTTCCGTTATCGTAGGTAATTGTATATACTTTTTTGCCGTTTTCATCCGTACGAACGACGTTATAATTTGGCGCGCCCACCACAGCGATACTTGCGTCGGAAACCACCGTTTGCACGGTAATTTCTTGCCCGTTTTGGACTTCCGTCCCGTCATAATAAACGTGAATCGCCTGTCCTTCGACTTGCTCTAAAAACGCGCCGCCTTGCATGACAAACGTTTGCGTTTTCTCAACTGCTTTTGCCGTCATAAACTTCAAACCCGACGAAATCTCTACGGTAACACCGTTGCCGTCTAATACCAAATCGTAAAGTCGGTTATACGTCCCTTTTGCCGCAGATTCAAAACGAATGTCAAGTCTATTCATTTCAAGTCCTACGCCGTAGTGCACTTGAATGTTGGTGAGCACTCTTGCATCGTAAGCATGCCATTCGCCAATCGTAAGCCCGTTAATAGAGATATTATCGAGCAAAGACGACTTATATCCACCGCGAATGAAAATATCGGTGCTACCTTTATCATAGCCGATAATATCGGCAACGCTTTCACCAGAGCGCCAATCTTCTCTTTCGCAAGCGTGATTGTAAAGCGAAGAAGTTATCGAATCCGTGAAATAAATAGAAAAATTAAGGTTTTCGCTACCTTCGATGAAAGAGAACTTCACTCTTTCCACTTCGACCGACGTATATTCCTTCACAAGCTCGCCGTCCAAGAGATTTTCCCCTGTATATAAATGGCAGGTATACGTCTTATCTAAAACGTCGCCGTTGGGGAAGGTAAGCCCTTCCAAAACGCTCATATTATTGCCAGCAAAGCTATAATTCACGTTTTTAATTTGCGCTTTGCCCGTATAGGATTTGGGGATAGATACGTTGATTTGATACACCCCTTTGGCGGGATACCATTCCGCAGTCGCTTCGTCACACACAGAAAGTATCTCGGACAGCAGGCAACCGTTTAACGAAACCTTCGAAAAATCCAACTGTGCGTTCTCGAACGCGCCATATTTATTAAAGCGGAAAGTAAGCTCGTAAGAATCGTCTTCTTCCACGACCATAAACGAATCTTCGCTGACAAGAGTGGTATTCTCTGCTTTTTCTACGTTGAATGAAACAAAGAAGAAGGTATCTCTTATGATTTTACCTTGCGAGTCGGTTAAAATCTCTCCGTCGCTATATTGCGGCTGACAGTCTTCCACAAATTTAAAAACAATCGTGCTGACCTGATTGTTATCGTCTACGTACAACGGGCTATTTAACGTAAGATACGTAAACTGACCGCCCCTTACCGTAAAGGCTTCGAGCGCAGGGCCAAGCGAATCTTCCGTAATCGCGTGCGCATTGTACGTCAATATATCGATTTGGTGATTGATGTATACGCGTAAATTCAAACGGTTAAATTCTTCCGCGTTTATCGGATTGACGAAATTTAAAACCATCAAATTTCCCGCTTCCGTATTCGATACGGAAACCAAAGCGGTGTTGCCTTCCAACGTTTCGTGCTGTATTTCATGTCTTGCAAAAAAATCGGTGTACGCGTTTAATGACACCGCCGTATGCCCTTTGTAGGAAGTATCCAAGAAACGGTTGAAATAATCTTTGCTTCCGTTATATTCAACCCCTTCTTCATAGCCTTCGAAATATTCGAACCACAAGCCGTTGCGATTTTCATACGCCGCGTCTTCTTGCACTTCGATAAAGGAGAATTCCCCCGTTCCAAGATACGAATACGCAAGGGTAGGTAATTGACACCCAGCCTTAATCTCGACCACGTTTACCGACGCCAAAACGCCAGCCGAAAAATCAATGGAAACCGTATTCGGTCTTGTACGCTTGTTCGCAATCAACTTATACGCGTTCGTTTGCGAAAATTCCGCAAGCGACACTCCGTCTATAAAAATGTATTCTTCGAAATTATATTCGTCAAGATGTTGATCGAGCGACGCATTCGCAACGTTGTTTTTCGACAAATCCGTACTGCTACGGTCCTGGATTTCTTCGGCGTTCACCCATTTGTAGTCCTTATTGCTCCATTCGTCCGCCGTCATATAATCGTTGGCGCTCAAAACCATAACGAACGAATTGCCGTTATCCAACTCTTCGTTATTGATTTCCGTAACCGACGCGCTAATCGAATTTGTAGCGGCTTTCTCCGCAGAAGCGTTTATCACCTGCGCGCCAAGCCCTGCGCCCACGCAAAGCGTCGCTGACAAAACCAACAACTTTTTAAGAATCGATTTCACCCCATTTTCTCCTTGCCGTTTATTTTCTATACTCTTCAATGTTAATAAGCTTACCGCCTTCGAGTCGGGACTTTTCCGCCGCCAAAGCCATATAATGGCTTTCCACCGAGCCTTCGATTGCAGAGCTTGCGTTCAGCTTGTCGGTAAAATAAATATTATACAAGCTATCGAACATTCTCCAATCGCTACCGCCGTGCCCGCCTTCGCCTTGTCCGCCAAGCTCGTCCACCAGCTCGCTAATCTTCCAAACGATCGGTTCTTCCATAAAGCGACGAAGAATGATTTTATCTTCTATCTCGTAGAGCTCTAATTCGCCTTCCGTACCAAAGAAACGAAAATCGCGGCCGCCGCGCGCCGTAAAACCTTCCATTTTCAACGTTGCCGTCACGCCGTTTTCAAACTGCATAATTACCGTTTGGTTGTCCACGACGTTATTATCGCAAGCAAATACGCACTTCCCGTAATTCGTTTCGCGCAAAGCCGTCGTCAGCGCTTCTTCCGTAATCGGGGAAATATCCGTAATCAAGTTGCAAGGAAATTCGTCCTTTTTGTCGCTGGAAAGCCAGCTGTCGATATAAATTCTATACGCGCTGTATTTGCAGTCCATTTTATATGTACAGTCCAAGCATCTATCCGCCGCGCCTTCGGGACGATTTTCCGCTTTGAAATAGGAAAGTGCGCCCATAGACGCCACCGATTTGCAACGCGCGCCGATGAAATATTGAATCAAATCAAGGTCATGGCAGCATTTTTGCATAATCATCGGCGTAGTTTGTTCACGGTTGCGCCAATTCCCACGCACGAAAGAGTGCGCTTGATGCCAGTAGCATACGTTTTCCGTTTGATCCATAGAAATCAAACGCCCGATTGCGCCGCTATCTAAAAGCGATTTCAGCTTACTCACCATAACGTTATAGCGAAGCACGTGGCAAACCATTACCATTCTACCCTTTTCCTTCGCTTTTTCCGTAAGCATTCGCAACTCGTCAGCATCATCCGAAATAGGTTTTTCAAGCACCAAATCATAACCAAGATCCAACGCTTTGACCGCCTGACGGACGTGCATTCTATCCATCGTAGCAATCAAGAGTACGTCGCTCCGTTTTTTCTCGAAAAACACGTCTTCGTCTTTAAAGAGATTTTCTTCCGATACTTCGAACATTTCACCATATTTTTTTAAACGAAATTCGTTCACGTCGCAAAGACTTTCAATCTTAAATTTATCTTTGCTCGCGTGTATGTATTTCCCATACGCGATACCGCCGCGCGCACCCACGCCAATAATAGAAATCGTAATGATTTTCTTCTCCATATTTACTCCAATAAATCCAAGTGGTTAAATTTCTATTTTTTCTACGGACAAACCGCCAATTTTCAAGCTGTTCCCGTTGACTTCAATCGTCTTTTCTTCCGTATTATAGTTGACGAAAATTTGCATCTTTTTACCGTCCAATTCATACGCGGCGGTCAAAACTTCCTGCGCCGTGTACGAACGAGCGTATAAGCTGTTCAAATACGTCGTTTCCCCCGTTTTATAGGGCAACGGTTTTACCATATTGCCAAAGCACATAAGCCCGTGATTTTCCATATAAAAAGCGCGCAGGTTTTTTATAAACGTCAATACGTCCTTCTCAACGGGCAAATCGTCAAGCGTCCTTTGCCCCCAATGGGAAAGGATTTTTCCCTGCGGGTGCAAAACGATCGTCGGCATATCCCCTGCCGCAAACGAATAGGCTACGCGGTATAAATAACTCGCAGCGGGTAATAGCGCGCATACCTGGTTTCCCATAAAATTGTGGACAAATTCGTGATATAAGTAGGAATATAAGGGAACGGCTTTCCCAATAAAATGCACCAGCTCAAAGCGGTTATCCGAGAACAAAAGATTTGGGATAAAGGCTTCGCTTGCCGCGCTTTCACACCCCAAAAGCGTCTTACCCGCTTTCTCATTCCATTCCGACAAAAGCTTTTGCATCTCCGTCGTCATCCAATCCCCAACGCAAGGGGGGTGGTTGTGTTCTTTCGAATAACAGAAAAGCTGACTGCCGCCATGATTTTGATCTAAAATTTGCACGTAATCGAGTTTTTTATCAAACAACGGTTGGTACGCTTCGTTCAAAATCTCCTTGCCCTTATCCGAAGCAACGCAGATATCGTATCCGCTTCTTTGCCCTTCGCAAACCGTGCTGTGAAGAACTCGTCCGTCACGCCCCGCGCAAAACGCCTTGAAGGTTTCTTTGTCTTTGAGTATTTCCTTACAATCGTACGAAGGCAAAACGTTGCTTTGTTCGGTAAAAGAGAAGCCCGAACAATACCCCCCGAGCAAATGCCCCTTCTCCTTCAACGCATAAAAGAGCTTGTCAAATTCTTCTTCGCCACCAAACGGCGGGAAAACGTAAGGCGGAGCCCACGGCGCTGTCCCTTCCCAATGCATGAGCAAGACCATAATTTTCGCCCTCGTCGTTTTGGAAAGCCTTTCGACGTAAGGCAAAATATTGACGTATGGAAACAACTCGTTAGGAGTCATCTCATCCATATCGTGATAGCCCCTTACGGGATACGTTAAGATAATCGGAAAATCATAATACCACTCAGGTAAATTCTCGTTCTCTCTTACCTTTTTGAGCCCCTTGGGCAAATGCCCGTAAAACCAATTTTTATAAATTTCGGCGCCGTCCTGCCAGTCCCCGTCGAAGAAACGGTAGACCATATCGAAATCGGGCGCAAAATCTTCCCCGAAGCTCTTGCCCGAATATAAACGGATTTCAACCTTGATATTCTTCGCTTCGTCAATCGCATAATAATCTATTTCCTTGGGCGCTCTTACCGCGTCGTGCGCGCCGATATAAAGCCCCCGTCCTTGGAAAAGATACGCCAAGAACTGCGAACAAAGCATATTAGGGAAAAGTCCGCAAGCAGTAACGGTGGGATAACTCGGCTCTAAATGTTGCAGGTGTGAAGTTGAGCGCAAATCGTCATTCTCTACAATAGCCCCTTCGTTATAGGGATAAAGCATCCGCCCGATTCCGCCGTTGAAAATAAACGGTTTTAAGATAAGCGGGAACGGCTCGATGTGTTCTATGAGCTTATCCGTGTTATTCTTTACGGAAAAACGCGCGCGAAATCCGCTTTTTTCTTTTGAGATAGAAAGGATTACGGAAATCGCTTCGGGAAAATCGGAATAAACCGCGATCACTTCTCCCCCTTGCCCTTCCGACGTTTCTACGCTGCGCGCATCACGCGAAGAATAATCGACAATATTTCCGTCCCGATCCGTCAAGCGTACCGAGAAAATATCGGCGCGCTTTGCGCTGATTTCAATCCCCGCATACACTATGGAAGAAATTACGCCTTTTTGAAAATCAAAATCCATTTTTCCGCTTATAAATTGCATAGTATCTCTCTTCAAATATTCAAAATTTTATAGGACTTTTCGCCATAAATACTTACGTTAAATAAAAATTCTATTATTACATTATGTATTTTATAATACATTTTATTGAAATGCAATAGTCATTTGAAAAAAACTGGTTCAACTGGTACAAAATATGATTGACAAAAATGGAAATATTTTATATTATAGAAAAAAACAAAGGAGCATCCTTTTATGCCCCCGATAAGACCGTATAAACAAACCTTAAATTTTTTAATGGAACTCATCGAACAGGTGGATTTTGAGCCGAATTATAAACTGCCCAGCGAGCGGATGTTGGCGACCAAATTTAGCGCAAGCAGACGTTCTATCCGTATGGCATACGATAAACTGTTGGCGCAAGGTCTGATCGCAAAAGTGCACGGAAAAGGGTATTTTATTATGGAGCGTCCCAAAATCGCCGCCAACGACACCCGTTATTCCGTCAAAAAAATCTTTTTTATCGTGCCCGCATTACGAACGCCCTTTGCGCAGGATATCTTATACGGTATCAGCGATTTTTGCGACGAACACGCTATGGACGTTTCCATTAAATTTTCCAAAGGCGATTTATCCAAAGAAACGCAATATATTCATTCGGCTTTTTCTTCGGACGTAAAAGGGATTATTCTCTTCCCCATCGACAACGAATTGATCAACCACGAGTTGTATAAGCTGTCTACGAACCGATACCCCATCACGATTATCGACCGATATTTCAAAAATATAAATTCTTCTTTCGTTTCCACCGACAACCATAACGCGATGATGGAAGCCGTCAAGTTTTTATATGCAAAAAAGCATAAAAATCTACTTTACCTTACGTCGCCTAATACGCTTGCAACGTCGGTAGAAGAACGATTGAACGGCTATCTTGACGGTATTTCAAAATATTACAAAAAAACGGACAATTCCAGCGTTTTGACTTTAACTTCCTTCCACTTTCAAGAAGTGTATAAAAACGTCACCGCATATTTGAAAGCAAACCCGAAAACCGACGTAATCATTACCAGCGGCGTTCAAACGGTTACAGACGCGATTATATCGGCAGTAAACGCTTTAAATCTTTCCATTCCGAAGGATATCAAGCTGATGGTTTTCGACAACGATTTCTCTTCCACCGAGCTCACTCTTATTCGCCCTTACGTAATCCAACAAAACGCATACCAAATCGGCTATCAATCGGCGGCGACATTGTACAATCAAATTTACGGCGACTTACGCACAAAAATTATCCGTTTGCCTGCCGATATTATCGATTTCAAAAAAGAAAGCACGGTAAAAAAATTGCTTACATAATCATCTACACCAAACGAAAAAGGCGCGAATTGTATTCGCGCCTTTTTATCTTTAAAAACAACCCTTTTGCGGCTCTTATTTACTCTTCCATCATAATGTCGCGGATATTATCAATCTCCGCTTGGGTTACGCCGATAGACAACATATAGCTTTCCGTTTTATCCGCAAGAGTTTCCCCTTGATAGGACTTCAATTTCGCCAAAAATTCTTGAAACGCGGGTCCGTATTCCGTATTCTCTTTGTGGCTACGAATCCCCCATTTTGAAAAGCTCGTAAATTCAAAATCTTGTATCAGCAACTCTTCCGAAACCCCAAGGAGCGCGTTTACAAGAAAGATTACCGTACCCGTACGATCCGCGCCCGCCGTGCAATGTACGTACATCGGATAATTGCTTTCGTTTGCCATAAAGGAGAAAATCTCTTTATAGTTTTCCGTTAAACTAAACGCCCCCATATACCCCACGGTCATTACGTACTTTAACGTCGCGTTGGGAATAGGACTTTCCTTTCTATAACTCGACTCTTCTCCGTATCCGCGTAAATCAAGATCCGTTTTTATCCCAAAAGGTTGAAGCTGCTTTTTGGATATTTCTCTAAGATAGCCCGGCAGCTCACTACCGCGCAGCATCAAACCCTGCTTTGTCTTTTTGCCGTTTTCGGTTACGTATCCGCCTACGTCGCGCGTATTATAGACGTCTTCGATCTGCAAAACGCGGGGCCCGAGCGCGGTGGTCTTAAAGCTTGCTTCTTTCGTTATCTGGCTACCATTCTCCGTCGTAACCGTAAGCGACCAATCATATTCCGTCCCTTTATACAAATTGAACAGCTCGTACGTGTTGGTCGTTGCGCTCAGCGTTATCTCTGTTTTTTTATTTTCAACACAGCCACTTTCACCGTAGCGGAGCGTAAACTCCGTCGCATCCAAACCGTCGTAGCTCCACGACAGCGTAATGCCCTGCGCTTGATTATCGGTATCAAAGCAATAATTTGCTACATCCGTACCGTACGGAGACTCTAACCACTCTCTTATCCGATTATAATAAGGAAAAACTTCTCCCGTGCCTTCGGTTATAGTAAGCGTCCCTTGAAGTTGCGTGGAGTCAGCCCCTGTATAACTATCAGTTGTTCCCCCGCCGCAAGCGCCCATCAACGCGCAAACAAAAGGCGTACAAAGCAAAGCAGAAATAAACTTTTTCATGATAGCTCTCCTTTTTGCTCCATTATAACCTACCCGTTCAAGCGTGTCAATAACTATTTCGAAAAACTGGTTTCAGTGGTTCAAAACCTATTAGAAATCTATTTGCTTTTTAACTCTTTCCAGCATTTTTGCGCGCCAAAACGCGCTAACGCACCCCTTGCTGGCGCTATCGCAAATCTCTCTATAACGGATATCGAGCTTCTACCTGAAAGCCCAACCCGTTTTTTTCTGCTTCATCCCATACCTGTACCCACTCTAAACATTCGATATAGGCAGTTTTCTCACCGTACAAAAAAGGGTCGTCAGAACTTTCTACGTCCGACAACTCTTCCAAATACGTCAATAATATGCTTGTCATATACTCCAACACTTCTTTTGCACTTCTTTTCATAATTTATCCCATTCTTTCATTTAATATATCTTCGTAAGAAACAAAACCCCTGTATATACAGCAATCATATATCTTATCAACCAACTGTGCTTTTATTAAATAATATTTTCCCCTTCCTATCGGGCTATCCATCATAATATAAATATCCTTATTTCCTTTTCTTACCTTCAAAAATATTTTCTTTAACCATAGAGCGTCTTCTCGACTGATAATTTCATCTAATATCTCCACGATAGCGCGCACTTCTTCATCAATAACGACTTTTTCCATTCGCTTTGATATATAAAAATAAGCTTCCGTTTTGCCTTCGTTTAACATTTCTAAAACATACGGAAGTCTCCTTAGCACGTGTTTTATCTTTTCTTTCGTCAATGGAGTTGCTCGCAATTTATTTTTCTCTATCACATTATATATCATTTCTTTACGCAAAAAGCCCGAACTTTTTGCGTATAAAAATACGGCGCTTCTCTCTATATAAGAGCAAGCGCCTACATAAAAAATACTACTTCTATAATGCGTTCTCGTCTTCTTTTTATAAGACGCCGCAAACAAAGCATTTTTACGCATATTTTTCAAAAAAATATGAAAAAGGACCGATTTTTTTTCGGTCCTTTCGTTTTTATTGGAAAAATTCTTCAAAAAATTCAGTTATTTCACCACCGCCAAGGGTGTATTGCATATAATAATTGATACTTTTATACTCGGTAGTCACAAAATAAACGTTATCTTCTTCAATATATTTATAATCAATTAGTATTCCTTGCTTTGTTGTATAGGACAAATTAAAATCAGAAAAATTATGGTCTGAATACTCAACATCGGTATCATAAAAGGTTAATATAAAATAATGCAGAATTCCTGCTTGTTCTTTATATGCTTCTATGATTGCCCCTTTAATTTCCTTATCGGCAGTATGATACACAAAAGAACTTAAAAACTCAAAAGAAGATAAATCCACAGCCGACATATTAGATTGTTCTATAAGCATAAAATATTCTGTTTTTTCAACAGCCGTTCTTTCCAATTCGGAGTCCAAATAACGCATTCCTTCGGAGCTGGAATTATCCCCCCCGCCATTTTGCAAATTTGGCAAAATAAACGGCAAAGCCGCCGCCCCAACAAGGACAACCCCAAAAAAAGACGCGGCGAGCGGCATCCATCTTTTCCATTTTACATTTCTTTTCTTTTGTTCCGCTGTAATCTGCGGACCGATTTCCTGCCAAATTTCGTCAAAGCTTCGCATTTCGAGATTGTCTGCGCTTTCCTGAATTTTTTGTTCGATTTCCTTATTCGTCATTTTACTCCTTATGCGATTGTCACCGCAATCGCTTTGTTTATCGTTCCATACGCTATATTAAATCTTTGCAATCCATAGCCAGCCAATCCACTGGATACTCTAAGATGACATTGCGTTGAAATTACATTATTGTTTGCATCGTAATAGATGGTTTCTTCATAACCGTACCCTATGGCAACGTGGGTATTTGCGGAAACTGTATTATTAATGGTATCCACCCCATCTCCTTGCACAGTCCCACACATCGCATAACCGTTTAAAAACAAGGCAACAGGTTTCCCATTTGCCACCGCCGTCTTATACGCATTAAAATTAAAGGTATTGTTTGAAATTAAATTTGTTGTCGTATAGGTATATCCTTGCCCCTGCACGTAACTGGTCATACCAGCATTAAATCCTGTATAAGTCGTACCCGTATCGTCCGTACCCATAAGAGTTTTTAATTGCGTCATCAACTCTTCCGTTTGTTGACTTCCCACTCTATACACTAAATTCGTCCCTACCATTAAGTACGGTTGGAAATTCGGGATTAAATTTGTATAAAAACGGTCGTAATACCCAACCAAGATTGCCCCTGCGGCGTTGGCGCAGCTTGTCCCTGTTGCGGGGCTGTATTGGGGTAAGCCGTATTGTATCCAATCGCTCGTAGTGGTTTTATGGTCGTAAGTAATCGTATAAGACTCTTCAACGTAGCTTGAACCAATGCCTTGATAAGCAAAACGTGTTCCTTTTGCGTCTTCTAATCTTTCTTCTGAGAGTATATCCCCTGTTTCCAAATTATAAAATTCGCCGTTTACATAATCTAAATACAAATGAAACGTAATATATACGGGCAAGCCTTCGCTGTCTGTAAAAGGAGAATTGCCATTGTAGGACATTTCTTCCAATTCGTAGAAAGTTTCGCCGTGCAATTCTATCTCGTGAATTAAGGCAAAGCCATTTTGTCCATCTACTTCAAAGGTATATTCATACCCGTTTTGGATAAGGTTTTCATCATATAAAGGAGATGATTGATATGTAATCCCCGATTCGCCTATATCATCGGAAAGGAACTCCAAGAAATACGTATCAACGGCGGTCAACTCGTCCGCACTCGCCTTTACGTTGCCCACCGCAGGTAATAACCCTGCCGTCAATACCAGCGCCAAAGTTGTTGCTAAAAGTTTTGTGTTTTTCATAAAAAAACCTCCTCATTGGTTTGTTACTTATATAACGAAACCAAAAGTAGATTTTTACGCATTTTTTGAAAATTTTTCTAATTTTTCTTTAATTTTGTCAAGCGAACGATAAAATATAGAAGATACCGTACTAGTAGACTTGTTTAACATCTCGCCAATATCTTCAAACGTATATTTAGAAACACATTTATTTATAATTATTTGTTGTTCTATCTCCGATAGCTCCCCTATCATAAAATAAAAGGAATCCATATCGATAAACTCTTGGATCCCGTCCCTTTCATCTGCTATCTCTTCTTCCAAAGGAACATACCTTTGTTCCCTTAATGAACTTTTTGCGCGATTCGCTGTAACCACGTACAGCCAACCTTCTGGGTTATCTATCTCGCCAAACGTATCTAAGTTTTTCCATATTTTTATCAGTACGTCATTAACAATCTCATCTACCAAAACATCAGTTCGACAAAACAACCGCGCAGTATATTTTATTAATTTACCGTACTTTTCATAAAATTCCTTTAAACCGCCTTGAGGATCTTTACGTATTCGCCTTAATAATGCGAAAAACTCTTTCTTCAAGGCTTCTCGATTATTCTTAGTCCCCATCTTTCGTATCCGCCCTATCAGCTATTCAAAAATACATCCATTTGCATTAGGATAACTTTTTTCTGCTTTTCCTCCAGCTTTATCCAATTTTCCAATAATATCCTTTCCGTTTCGTTCACCGGCATCATTTTCTCATCATCTTCACAAAAAAGCTCCGCCACCGATATATCTAACGCCCTACAAATTTTTTCTATCGCTTCTAAGCTCGGTGTATAATTGCGTTTCGTGTACCAATTCCTAATACATGCTTCCGTCAAGTCTGCTTTATCCGCTAAATTATATATGGAAACACCTTTTTGCTCGATAATATCCTTGATGCGCGCCTTTACTCTTTCCACTAACCCCATAATCATAACTCGCCTTTTAATAGTCTTCCTTACTATTATAGCGCATTTCTTTTTATATGATAATGGGTTATGCCTATGAAATACATAGTCTTGCTTTTGTTTTGATAGCAAAAAGCTTGCTTATTTTTACATTTTCAACTGTTTCTTCAATCTTGCGTTCAAATATTCCGCAAACCGTTTCGCCGCTTCTTTTACATTTATAAAGGATACGCTCCAATTATGTATTACAAGCATTATATACCTTTTGCGGAATAATGTCAATATTTGCGCGAAATATTTATGGCGAGAAGTTGATAACTACTCGCCATTTTTTATTTTCTTCTTGCATTTAAGCGTTTATTCTCGATTATTAGAATTGTTCCCTTTGTTTTAAATATGCAATCAAACAATCCGCAAGAACACGATGTCCTTTGGGGTTTGGATGTAAACCATCGCAAAACAGCTCTCCGTATCCCGCGCTTTCAGGAATGTAAAACGTCCCCGACAAGTCAAGATATTCTACTCCGTAATATGCAAGCACTTCTTTTTCCGCTTTTATGTACGCAGACATAGGCGCAATCGGCTCATCCTTGCTTCCGTCGCCATAAGGATTATCTTGGTCAAAACGCGGAATGGGCAGTATAAAACAAAGCTTGTTTTTTGGAAATGCCGATACCAGGTACGCGACGAGATTGTGAAACGCGCCATAAAAGGTGTAGTCATCCCTATCGTCAAACGTACCTAATTTTGCGTCGCCGTGCCCGTAATCGTTCGTCCCGCCGAACACAAAAGTAAAATCGGCGTCCGTCGGCATTTTTACAGCCCTACACATAAATACGTCATCATCGGGATTATTCGTGCGTTTTACTTGCTTCGCAATTCGCGTTCCACCAACACCAAAATTACATTCTTCTGCCTTAAAATAATCCGCCACTAAAACAGTATACATATTTTCAGGGCGTTCCGCGCCCGCGCCTTGCGTAATACTATCACCCAAAAAATTGATTTTCATAATTTTACTCCTTATTATTTAATAAACGAATTAATAAAATCTTATCCGTAGAGATGTATTCGAAGCACGTCCGCTTTGTACAGCCCTTTATTTTAAAGGATTCCAAGACTGTGTGACAACTGTGCGACAAGCCTTTTTCCATAAAAATTAAGGTTGCCACCGCCGTAATCGGTTTTGACATAGAAGCCAAGCGAAATACCGTAGTATTCGTAACAGGATTATCCGAATTTAACGAAATTGTCCCATAGCATCTTTCAACGCTATGCCCCTTGTGATATACAAAATAGTTACAACCAAAAACCTTGTGGCTATCAAAATCGTGTTGCGAAATTTGATCAATATTTTTCAACCAAGCTTTCTATTTATACACCCCACGTTAGTATTTTTTATGTAGTAAGATTATCATATTTCTATGATATCACACTTTGAAATCATTTGCAAACGATTGAAGAACTTTTTTCAAACCTGTTTTAGAAAATGAAACAACCCAAACCGACCGCGCGACATAGCGACCCGTACGGGGGCTTTCGCTTTTGCTCAAAAAAAATGCAAGCATTTTCCGAACCCGATGGGTTCGTCCAACGGAAGCATACGGCAAAAAAGCACAGGAATTGAACCTGTGCTTTTTTGCTGGTGAGCCTTAACCAATCTAAATCGAACTTTTTTACTCAAAATATATGGTTAAATAAGATTGATTCAAAATGACAATATTATTTGCAATCCTTGCCGTTGTTCGTTCACTAAACAATCCTTTGTTATTCGTATGTCGAACATATAACGGGAACGCCGACGACGAAATATCTATTCTTAACTTTTCACCTTTCTTCACAACGAAAGCGTGTTCGTCAAAAGAAAACTCCATTTCAATTTCTGCATTCGGTTTATAATCCGCGCAAAAGTTGGAAATTTGATTGATATCATCACGCAAACCGTAATATCCGTCTTCTTTTACAAGACTGTTGCCGAATAATTTATAATACGTGATTTTGCCTTGTTCCACAAACGACTTTTCATTGTTGCGAATTGCATTCAACCATTTTACTTGATAGTCGCCAAACTTTTCCCACAGCGTTCGAAAATTTCCATATACGAATCAGGTTCCGCATAGTAAACGTCAAAATTTGCCCAAATACGCACGGTGTTAAACCCGATTTTTTGACAAAGAGCCAATTCCTGCTCCGCCGTTGCCAACTTCTCTTCGGATTTATATTTTTGAAACATATCCAAGCGATTTGCACAATCGCTACCGATAAAATTACCACCGCGAAGCCACCCAAGTTTTTCATACCAAGCATTTGCTTGTTCACTAGTCCATTGCTCTTTCATCTTCACCTTCCCATCATTGATTTTAATTGCTTTTTCTCCGAGCATATTCATTGTATCTTAGAATTAATTCAAAGTAAATAGAGAATTCCGCCTAAATAATGTAATATTCATTTTTTAAATGTCATAAAGACATCCGCACAAAAACATGTATTTATCCATAAATACTTAACCAAACGCGATTTTAATATACAAGAATAAAAATTATTTACTGTTTACGACCAACTATAACAGCTTTTATTTATTTGAGAGTGTAACACGACACCTTGATTATACGAGCGCGCGCCAACGGCGCGCGGTCAAGGTGTCATCCCTTTTACTTACCGAATTTACCGACTTAAAGACTGAAAAAGATACCCCCCCCAGTAAAACTGGGGGGTATCTTTTTCGGGCAAAGCCCTAGTCTACTAGCCCGTGAGCCACGCTCACATAGGACGACTTGCCAGTCCTTGCGTATGTTACTTGCTATCCTTAAAAGGATTCTCAGGATAATCAATTGCCAACTGCATATTTTCTTTATCCTTTTTTAACTGATTTTGTATGTATTCCTTGATTACCTGCGTATTCTTGCCTGTCGTGTCTACATAGTATCTACGACACCAAAATTCTCTACACCGATATTGAAACTTTGCCGTCCCAAATTTTTGATATATCATTAGACTGCTTTTGCCTTTGAGATATCCCATTACCCCCGATACACTCAACTTGGGTGGAATAGAAAGCAAGAGATGCACGTAGTCTACTGCCATTTCCCCTTCTATTATTTCTACACCTTTCCATTGACATAATTCTTTAATTATGTTCATTATTTCTTTTCTATGCGATTCGTAAAAAATTTTTCTACGATATTTTGGAGCAAATACGATATGATACTTGCAATTCCAAACCGAATGTGATAATATTTTATTGTCATTAGTACTCACTCTAATGCTCTCCGTTTAATTTATTTTTGCAACTGGCAGGTCGTAATTTTATTATAAATTAAACGGAGTTATTTCGCAAGTTTTAACGGCAAAAGCCTTTTTGGAACCCCCAGACTATCTGGGGGTTTTCCTTATACAAAAAAATAACGGACAGTCAACTGACTATCCGTTATTTTTGGTTGAGGCGACGGGACTTGAAGGCGCACCCAAATCGCTGAATCCCTTTATTTATAAGGGTTTGCGAGTATTCACTCCCAATCGTTCCCCAAAAACTTTTATACATTCCTGAATGTCATCAAGCCGATAATCCCTCACATTTCCGTGGAGGATATTTTTATTCTTTGTCAAAATTTCAGTTGTTTACAAATTGTAATCAACTCAGAATTGCGTGTCGCACTAAAGTTAATTCTTCTGCTTGTAAATTTCCTTCAAGTCGTCAATCGCCATTTCTACGTCCATCGTATGGAACATAAGATAGTTGATATTCATCGTTTCAAAGGGGGCTTGCTTGTAGATTTTTGCGCTTTCTTCGCCCGTGTAGAAATGCCAATAGCGATACACGTAGCCCATCCAAAACATAACGTCTTTGGAAATGCTGTCTTTCTTCGGGGAAAGTTTATCCTTGCAGGTAGCAATCAATTCTTCCAAAAGATATTCTTCGCCCGCCCATTGCATACGGTTGTATTCGGAATCAAGATTCTTTGCAATTTCGCCGTTCATAAAGGCTTTTACAAGGCTTTCGGCATCGTAGTCGCACTCTGCAAAGAGTTCAAACAACCGTCCTTGTATATCGCATAATTTAAGCTGTAACGCGTCCATCAATTATCTCCTTTCAAAGCCTCGTCCAAAATTTCGTCGAAGAATTTCCCTTCACGACGATGGGATTTGCAGATTTCGTTGGCAAGGTCAATGCCTTTTTGACGGTTGCCTTCGCTTACCTTTTGTAAAACTTTTTTCTCAAAATAAGATAATTCAATTTCTTTTTCAACCTTGATTGCTTTGCACGCCTTTTCCGTAAGCGCAACGTACTGCTTTCCAAGCTGTAACGCCGATAAGCTATTGATAAGCGCAATATCCGTGATATTTTCTTGGAAGAAGTTATCGATCACGAAAAACATTCTATCGTTGGCGATACTGCCGATAGCCAAGTCTTTACCGCTTGTCATCGTGCTATATTTTTCGTAGAATTTACTACCCTTAATGCGTTCCATTCTGCCACTATGATAAGCAACAACCATCGCCCAAGAAATATCTGCAGGGATTTCGGTGGCGGCAAGCTTTCTCGCGTCAATGGAAACGACGTAAAACTTCGCTTCTTCAAAATCGCAAATAAGGGTAAGGGGCTGTTCGGGCGTAGTGCCCATATAAAAGCCTTTCCCGAAGTCGCATTTTTCACGGCTGATAGGAGCGATATCGCCCACCAAACCCTTCTTGGATCCGTGGTAGAGTAAAATACGACCTTTTTCTATCGTGAGCGCATTTACCTCGCTCTTGATTTTTTCGATAATCATATCGTAAACGGGTACGGAAAAACTCTCGCACAGTTCATATAATTTCTCCTGCGCAAGACGAGTAGGAGAAGAATGACCATTCTCCCAACGATTGATGGTAGCAAAACGCACGCCGATTTTATTCGCCATTTCCGTTTGGCTTAAACCCGTAAATTGTCTGATTTTCTTAACAAGTTCCCTCATAAGACCACCTTATAACATTTATGTCAATTACTATTATATACTTTGTTATACAAATTGTCAATGCATTTTGTGGATAATTATGGACTAAGAAACGATTTTTTTGCAAGTAAGTATGCATATGAGGGGTTGATATTTCGCAAAATCATCAAAAAATAACAAATTTCGAAATGGTAGAAAATTAGCCATTTGACAGTTAGGCGTGTGCTTGTCTTGATACAAGCGGCAAAACTGCTCATCGCCATAGTAAAAACAAGCACCGCACACAACAATCGTGAAATTTGTTTGTTCATATAGTAAGAACCTCTTTTTCTTGAACTTTTGCCAATTATAGCATAGAGAATATAAATTGTCAAGAGTGTGATTATAAATAAAAAACTCCTGAAACCCTCTCGTTTTCAGGAGTTTTTGAAGATATTTTCATTGTTCTTCGTAATCGTACGAATAATCAATACCCTTCATAAAGATTTCTTTATCATCTATCTTGTCTATAAAGTATTTTCCCTTTTCGCACGGCTATACTAACCATTTATTATACGTTTGAATACACTATGATGCTGTGCGGTGTAATCGTATCGGTTAAAACTCGCCCGTTCGGCGTAACAGCTCCACTCGATGGAATCGCTTTGTTGTTTGTAGGCGCATTATTTACTTCGTAAACATATTTTTCAAGTTTCGTCGGGAACTTCGTGTTGTTTAAGAAGGAGAACTTCTTGCTTTCGGTTTTAGAATCGTTAATAATCAAATACGTCCATTTATCACCACTTCTAAATGCAACCGCAACAACATCATCGTCAACCATTTCGATACCGTAGATATCCATGCCGTTTTTGATAAATCTCGTCATCATGGAATAGGTATAATAAGAAGGTCTGCACTTATAATCGCCGTCCGCGCTTTCCCATAAACCAAGGAAATAGGGCTTCGCATCCGCATTATCTCTATCCCAATTCCAAAAGTCGCTCTGCAAACGCCAATAACTCATCCCCGACGCACCGCAATGCCACATATTTGCGGCAATTTTTACAAGGACATACGCTCTTGTCGCGTTGTCATCGTTATTGCTATACGCTCCATACTCACCGAATACTACGGGCGCGTTATACTCTTTTGCGATGGAAGTATATCTTGCCGGAGCCGTCATAACTTCGGGAGATTGAAGCTTTTTGTTCGTAAAGGACTCATCGTAATTATACCAATGCGTATTTAAAACATCAGCAATTCCGTCCACATAAAGGCTTTCCGCGGCAGCTGAAAACCAAGTACCGCCGTCCCCGGTTGAAGAGTCGCAGAGACTGAATTTCAGTTTATCTCTAATGCCTTTTTCTTTGAATACTCTATCCAACTCACGGCACATGTCATCGTAAGCCCCATAAGCGACCCCCGTAGCGGGATAGCAATAGCCAAATGTAGAATTGGGTTCGTTTACAGGCGTAAAGTATTTAATGCAGGTATATCCTTTATCTTCTATAAGATATTTAAGACAGTCTGCGATAACTTCGCCCATAATGGTATTCCCTGGTTCAGGATCAGGCAAACACCAATTTTTACTTCCTTCGACCCATTCATAGCCAGGATAACGGGAATACTTACAATCCCAAAGCCAAACCGTAAAGTTAACGTCTATTCCAAGCTCTTGCGCTGCATCACAAATTAAATACATATCCTGCATGGGAGTAGTATCCCACGTATACGCTTTCTCCGTATAGCAGATTTCTTCCTTTGCCCACCAGCTAGGCAGTGCCATCATTCTAATGTAGGTAATGCCCATTTCTTTCAGCCGTGGAAGCGTAACATCTTCCCATTCCGACTCTTCAATAACGACCGTCGTCCCGTCTTCTTTCACAAGAGTACGCCCGACACAACCAGAAAGGAAGTGGGGATCCATTTCCGCACCGAAAAGAGCCACTTGATTTCCATTCGACTCTTGTTGAATTTCAAGAGTAATACTGTCCGACGGAACTTCTCTATTCGCATTTACATCACCATGATCAACCTTTGAGGAATTACTGCCACAACCGCTAAATATGCCAAGTACCGACAACGACATGCATCCCGCCAATATCAAAGACAACCAATTCGTTTTCTTCATAACAACCTCTCCTTATTGCAAATCAATCTTGAAATAAACTGTCAAAATAGGAAATCGACGCTTTTATATTGCTATCATACCATTCTAACAAAGTCGGGAAAACTGCGCTTGCCCAAGTTCTATGTTCGGCAAGAAGATCGGTGATGGGAGTTTCCCCAATCCCCGCCCAAGCAACGCTACGGATAGATTCTACATACGGGCCCGTCATTTTGTTATAAGAAGATTTTAAATCTCTTGGAATACACGGGAGCCAAATGCCTTCTATGTCATTCCCACTATACGATTCAAATTCATTTGTCGCCAACACGTACCAACGTTTTTCCATGGTGTTATAATCGCCGCGAATTCTATTAGAAACGTTGATATTTTCCAAAAGCAAATACTCGCCCGAATATGGAGGATTTGCATTGAATTCATCTTCTTTGCCATCGGGATATACCCATGTCTTATAGGTTTTTCCGCCAAGACTGTAATCTTCGCCGTCAATCCAATGCTCGCCTTTAATACCATATCTCGCAAGCTCGTAATTTTCCGCACTGGAATAGAGCCAATCAATATATTTTACAAGCATTTCAGCATCCGTACCTTCTTTATCGGGAAGAATAATGCCCCCCGCCGCGCGAAGACGTTTCATGTACCCGTTTACCGTACCGTCTTCCTTTGCAATCGGAGCGATTACCATAAGCTCACCCGATGGATTGGCCGCAAGGAACTTTCTATGAAGAGAAATCACGTTTTCGATTTGCGGATAAGGGCAGCAAACTGCCGTAAAGCCTGCCAATAAGTCCGTTTCTCGATTAGAATCCGCTCTATTTGCAGATTCATTCTCCCAAATACCATCCTTTGCCCATTGCCAAAGCTGATTTAAGAACACTGCGTTGTTTTCATGCATTTCAGCAGGCACGTAGTTGCCGTTTGTGTCCAACATAATATTATAGTTGTCCGCATCAAACACCCCAGCCAAAAGCCAATTTAACGTCCAAGGCGCACCAACAATAGGATAATGGACATTAGGAATATATTTCTTTACGGCATAAAGATATTCATTAAATTCCGTGATGGTCATACTACGATAATTGTCGTTATTCGTATCGAACAGTTCGGGATCGCACGAAAAATGTCCTGCTTCGTACAACTGCCGCATCCAATCCTTTCTAACCGTTAAAACATATCCCTTTTCCAACTCAACAGAAGGAATGGCGTTCATCGCATAGGTTCCATCGGAAAACGGAAAATATGCGCTTCTTTCGCCGATATGGTCTATATCATTTTCACGAATTTTTGCAAGTATGTTTTGACCGTACTTTTCTAAAAGAGGTGAAACTTCGATAACGGTATTTTTTTCCGTTGCGTATTTTTTAATTGCAGAACCGATGTCTTCACTTATGTAGTGAACCACCCCATCCATATCCTGCTTTTTCTTGCTCCAGTTAATATCAACCTTTTGCGTGAGTTCATTATCCGTATAGAGCTTTACGTCAAGAGAAATTTTTTCGCCTGTGTCTTGATAGAATTTGTCTTCTATGGCTTTTTTTACAACGTCATCCTGCGTTCCGTCGACCATATAGGTGGGACGGGCTTTATAAATAGTCAATACGGTCACATCCTTATCGCTATCGCCACCCGATCCGCCACAGCCCGTTAAAAACATTGACGCGCTGAGAATCCCTGCCAATACTAACCTGCATAATTTCATTTTTTTCATTTTTTCCCCTTTCTATCGATAGATCCAATATAGAAACTATATGTTGACAATAGTGTATCCTTAAAGCGTTTGTTTGAATGCTTCCGCCTCTGCAACAAGATTATTCAACCAATTAAGATAATCCATACACTTAGGTGTGGCCTTTACTGCGGCAAGGTATGATGTCAATGTTTCAGATGCCTTCTCGGACTTACCGGTTTCGGGGCTCGTGTAATAAATACCTGCCCATGCGTACGAACGAATATTCTCAACATAAGGGCCATCAACATAATTATAGCCAGACTTAAATTCACTCGGTGGATTACCAATATGAATGCCCTCCAAATCGTTGCTGTGAAATACAGGGAATGCACTCGTTATGTTATGATACCACATAATTTCTTCTGTATTATAGTCACCACGAACGCGGTGGGAAACATAAATATTGCCAAGAATATTATATCTTCCCTGATAAGGAACGTTCTTTGCGTATTCGTCTTCCTTGCCGTCAGGGTAAACCCATGTTTTGTAGGATGTACCGCCAACCGTTCTATCTTCACCTTCTACCCAATGAACGCCCTTGACACCGTGTGCGGCAAGCTCGTAGTTTTCAACATCGGAATAAAGCCAATCTATATAACGAATAACCATTTCAGCGTCATCCGATTTAGAAGGAATCACTAATCCGTCAGGCGAATAGTTGTTGGTATAACCCCTTACAACGCCATCTTCATCAGCAAGGGGAGCTATTAACATATATTCGGCGTTTGGATTTTGCTTTTGCAACAAACGCTTGGTGTTGATAAGGTTGATAGCGGTGGGATCCCCTGCAAATACTGCCGCCTGCCCAGCTACAAACCAGCCGCGCCTTTGCGCATCGGTTACGCTGGTAGATTCCGGTTCCCAAATACCATCGTGCGCCCACTGCTGAATGGTGTCAAGCCATGCGCCAGTGTTAGGCGCAAATTGTGGACGCCCGTATCTGCCGTCTTCGTCTTTCTGCGTACTGTATCCGCTCATACCAAATACATTGGCAAGCGTTCTATCCATATCCCAAGGCGCACCGACGATAGGGTATTTTACCTCAGTCGTTGAATATTCTTCACGAATGGCGTAAAGAACTTTTTCAAAATCCGAGAACTTCATATTTTTATAGTCGTCATTCGAAACGTCATATTCCTCGGGATTGATTCCCGTAACGTCCTGCACGGCTCTCATATAGTCCTTTCTTACGAGCAGTGCATACTGCCCTTCCGTAGGTACCCCGATGAGATAATTCATTTTAAAGGAATCACCGCACTTTACGTAGCATGACATTTGACGAATGTTATCTTCATCTTCCATAAACATATATTTTTTTATGTTGGAGCCGTATTTATCAAGCAAATCATCCACCGGAATTACGGTATTTTTCATTGTTGCATACGACAAAGTGGCACAGCCGTGATCTTCGGATACATAATGCAAAACGCCATCCATATCCGCAGTTCTCTTTGCCCAGTTGGTATCCACCTTAGATTTCAACTCGTTATGAGTAAAAAGCTTCACGTCAAGCTTGATTTTATATCCGGTGTCTTTATAAAACTTATCAGCAATAGCGCGTTCGACAACTTCATCTTCCGTACCCTCATCCAAACCGAGCGTAGTGTATCTATAAAGCGTAACAATGTGTTCAGAGCCGTCTCCGCTAGAGTCTTTACATGCTGCAAATCCAGCCGTGAAAATAAGCGTAGCGAGCATTAACGCAATCTTTTTCTTCATTTTTTTACCTCAAATTCTATTTTCTATGTATATCATAATCCATTATGATGAATTAGATATGCTGTATTGCCTAAATTATTCTTTTACGCCGCCGATTATCATACCGTTTATGAAAAAGTTTTGAATAAACGGATAAATGCAAATTACTGGAACGGTCGTAACAACTATAGCCGCCATTTTAAGACTTTCCGTGGGAACAATGCTTGATGATGACGGAATCATATTCCCTACATTGTCAAGAAGTTTCTGCAACATAAGCTGTATCGTATACTTCTCTTTCGATTCAATGTAAAGCATCGGACCAGTGTAGTTATTCCATTGAAATACCACACAGAACATCGCTACCGTTACCAAAACAGGAATGGAAAGCGGTATATAAATTTTGAACAGTATTTTAAAGTCGGACGCTCCGTCAAGCTCTGCTGCTTCCGCAAACGACGTCGGTAAGCCAACAAAGTAATTTCGGATTAGAAGTGTATAATAACACGCCATCATACCCGGAATAATGAGCGACCATAACGAATCCTCAAAGAACGTTGTAACAACAAGGTAAGTAGGTATAAGGCCACCGCTGAACAACATCGTGAAAACCATATAAACGTTGAAAAATTTTCTTCCTCTGAGAGCCCGATGTTGAAGCGCATACGCATAAAGCGTACAGGTGAGCGTTGTTAAAAACGTTGACGCAATCACAACGAATATTGTGTTTGCGAAAGACTGTAGTAAAGGCAAATCTCTTCCGAATAGGAATTGATATGCATAAATTGAAAATTTCTTCGGGAAAAGATTGTACCCGTTGGATATCAACGTGATTTCGTCCGTGAATGACGACGAAACTACAATCAAATACGGGATTATAAATATCGCACATCCAAGCGTAAGCGAAAATATGTTGAATACGTTGAATACCTTTTGCCCGGTTGTCCTTTTTTGTATCACTTCCCCACCTCTTAAAATAACGGTTGATTTCCAGTCTTTTTCACGATTGCGTTACCAGCCATAATAAGAAGAAAACCGATTATCCCTTGCAAGAACTGTACTGCTGTAACATCACCGTAGTTGGAAAAACTAGAATACATCGTACGATATGCCCAAGTGCCAAGCACATCCGTCGTTTCATACAACATACTATTCGTGCCCACAAGCGCATAAATTTTTTCAAAGTCGTCTTGCACAATTTTTGATAAAGTCAATATAAACGTCATCGAAACGATTGGCATAATGCCTGGTAAGGTGACATGAATGGTTTGTTTCCAACGGTTTGCGCCATCTACAACCGCAGCCTCGTAAAGGTCAGGATTTATCGAAGTCATATTCGCCAAAAAAGCTATCGTACCCCAACCAACGCTTTTCCAAATACCGATTGCGGTAAGAAGCGCTGGCCATACCTTAGGCGTTGCATACCAAAATACAGGTTCTATACCAAATGTCTTGAGACAAGCGTTTATAATACCGTAATCTTTTGAGAACAGCGAATATGCCATACCGCTGATAACCACCCAAGATATGAAATAAGGTATGTAGGAAATGGTTTGTACTACTTTTTTAAATCTCATTGCTTGAAGCTCGTTAATCATAAGAGCCATAACAATGGACGAAGGAAAGCCGAAAATAAGCGTCAAAACGCCAAGCCTTAAAGTATTAAATGTTAATTCGAAAAAACCATCGTTTGAGAAGACATACTTATAATTCTCAAAACCCACCCATTCACTCTTCAGAATGCCAAGTGACGGCGTGTATGACTTAAAGGCCAAGGTTATTCCGTACATGGGTACATATGCAAAAATTAAAAGAATGATAAATCCAGGCGCAATCATGGCATATAAACGCCAATGGCGCTTGATATGCGTAAAAAATTCACTAAACTTGTTTTTAGGCTTTAAAACACGTAAAACTTGTTTATCTTGTGCCGTTTTTTGAAGAATATTTTCGTTATCCATCCTATTTCCCCTGCACGAATTATTTCAACTAATATCGTATTTGTATAATTGCTTATGAGTTGGCAATCTTTCCATTGCAGCTTTTCATTCTTTATCAAGCAATAATAAATTTGCTTAGGACGGGGAAATGTTACTTTCCCCGTCACAAAGCCATTAAATCAATTTGTTATTTTGCATCAGCAAAGGATTCACCGTCAATGCGAATACCTTTTATGTCCACGTTCGTATCTGCCGTCCCTGCCATATACAATTCGGTTGCTTGGTAAAGGTGCGTGCACTTCATCGTGTTTTCGAGTGCCCATGCTGCGTTAGGATCGTCTTCAGCCGTACTTCTAATCAAGCACAAGCCATAGCCGCCATCATTAGCGTCGCCTGCCAAATCCGCATATTGGAACCCATAACCTGCTTCCATTTGAAGTTCGACACCGTCAATCCAAATTCTGAAGCGCAATACATCATAGGTAACGCCGTCAGCGTTGGTAAGCGTTTCTTCGGTAATCTGCCAATCGAAAACAACGTCTTTGTTGAGTTCGATCGGGCTCACTCTGCAAAGGCCAACACGGAAACCGTTGTTACCGTTAACACGGATTTCAACACGGGTAGAATAGATTCTCAACATGATACCTTGTGCATAGCCATCAATCGTACCTCTAGGACCAGCAATGTTGATTTCAAAGTTGCCAATATTCTTGAAGTTAAGGATCGTCGATACTCTTTCATTAAGAATTTGTTGATCCGCATAAGTCAACGAAGAATTGTAAATGTTAAGGAGTTTGTTTTCTTCATCATACCCTACAATACCGGGCAATACGTCGCCTTGTGCAGAGCCGCCTACCGTTACTTTCACCGTTTCTTTCGTTTCATTGCCATATGCATCGTATACTACATATTCAAGATAATGAACGCCTGCAGCCATAATCGTATACTTTTCAGGGATTTTGCCTGCGCCGATATCTTTTGCCCAAGCTGCGCCAAGTACGTTTACGATAATAGAGGAAGAAATATCCCCGTCGATATTATCGGTTGCCGTTGCCATAGGTACGTTAAACGGTTCGCCGATCATTGCAGAAATGTCTGCCTTGTTGGAAATCGTAAGTACGGGTGCTTCGAGGTCTTTTTCAAGAACCTTAATGTCATATTCCGAATAGCTGTAATTGCCAGCAGCGTCTTGTGCAACATAGCTCAATTTATAAGCACCTTTAACTGTAGGAACGTAATCCTTATCGATTTCTACTCTTTCGCCCTTATCGTTGGTAAGGTAAATCGTAACTTCTTCGCCGCCGTCTGCCGTTGCTTCGGGAAGGTTCATCGCTTCATTCACGTCATATGCTTTACGAATTTCGCCATTTACCGAAAGGACAGGAGCAATGATATCGTACGATGCATCAGGAGCACCGCTTTCCATAGGTTGCACAACAATCGATTTAATCGTCATGATATCGTTCACTTTTTCTGCAGGGCCGTTAAAGGAAACCGAACCAAACATAAGGTAATGCATTTCGTTATTCCAAGCTTTGGTGAATGCATCTTGATTCATAATACCATAGCCCGTGCCGTCACCAGCTACGCTCACCGTTGTGAAAATCTTAGCGTTTGTTAAATCGTCAATCCACATACAGATGCAAAGGTTCGCAGCAGGATCTTCCGGTCCGCTACCATTTCTATAAAGCCCTATATAAATAGTATGATCTTTGCCATCTCTAATCGAACCTGTCGTTTGATACAAGCCAGCGACATCGTTACCCGTGCCGTGTACCTGCGTCTTGTCATTGAAGAATCTTACTTCAAAATCAGGCCATACACATTCGCTACCGCTGGGAATAAGATTTGTCTGATTCAAAGAGAAACCAATTTGGAAGAACCAGTTATATGCTTCCACAGGCTGAAGATCCATATTTACGGAAAGTGCAACAATTTGACCGTATTGAATGTTAATACCACCGAGCGTTGCATAGGAAGAAGAATTGTTGGGATCGGAGTGACCACCATTCGCACTTGCACCTACGCAAAGTTCACCGTATTCATTAATGTACGCATCTTGACCAACAACCACTCTATCTTCACTAATCAGGTTTACACCCGTCTGTACTTTATCTTCATAATTTACCGCAATGGAAAGAGAGTCTGCAGCATTGCCTGCAGTATCTTTTGCGTTTACTACCAACGTATATTCGCCAGGAGCCGCAATATAAACTTTTTTACCAGCTACGTATGCCTGCGAAGGAGCAACTTCAATGTCGCCACTCATAATAGAATATGTCGCAGAATAAGTGACATCCACGTCGCCTGGTTGATCTACAACGGAAATAGCAGGAAGCACCAAACCGTTTAAAGCGTCCCCCTTAATGCCATTTTCTTGGTTATATCCTTCTTCGATTACCGAAATCACAGGTTTTACGCTGTCAACCTCTGCAACAAACGCGAATTCTTGTTTGGCTGTGTTGCCATACGAATCTTTCAATTCGTAAACGATTGAATAATTCGTATATTGATTGGAGGGTATAAATTTACGGGAAACGTTAGCCGCTTCACGATAAATAAATTCTCTACCAACCGTGCCGTCCTCTTTCAGCCCTGCAACGGTAAGCTTAACACTCGCACTTACGTCTGCGCCAGCAGAATCCTGAGCGGTCGCGGCAGGAAGAACAACCTCACGGCCGATAATCCCCGACGTAGGAACACCCGAAACAACAATCACAGGATCGCTAAGTTGAGCCTCAGAACTTTGCGGCTCTGAAGTTTCTGCGCTATCTTTACAAGCAGCCACCGTTCCAGCTGACAATGCCACCATAAGCCCAAGGGCTAAATTGAGTAACAGTTTTGTTTTTTTCATCATACACTCCTCCGTGAACATATATTAAAAAACATCAACGATGTCTTTTCCTTATTTAAAATGCAAATACGGGCAATCCGTTATTCGCTCCATTCATCTGCGAACGTCTTTATGCTTATATCCCGTTCGCTAATTTCCCTATCTGCTACGATACGGATGGTTCTTTGCTTTCCTTTCGGTAAATCGAAATAATTGTCTTCCATATCACACAATACACCATCTGGAAGATCTATAAATAGCATTCTTGCAAATTCATTTGCCTTTATCGTTACGTTGGCAATGTTGCCCTTTACCTGTTTATTAACAGTCAAGTCGGTCTTAAACCGTTTATCCTTCCACATGTCGTAAAAGTAAACGTCATACGCGCCGCTAAACTCAACATAAAGGAAGGAATCTTTAATGGTCCCGTCAAAGGCAATCGGTATAAGCCGTTGGGAAAACGGCGGCAACGTAAGCATTTGCTCAAATTTATCGTACAGTTGCCCGTCTATGCTCTGATGAGAGAAAGCAAGCGTTCCACTCCATTCGGTTTTGTGGTCATTTACAATGGAAATGAAATATCCGTCTTTTCTATACACAATGCCCAAGCCTTGGCGTTTACCAGTACGTTTCATAGCATAATACGCAGGCTTCTTCTCCAAATAGTAATCCACAAGAGCCCATGTCGAATTGCCCCATATATCATTGAACATCCAGTTCATTAACCCCGTATTAAATTCAAACGAACGATAATATTTTACTTCGTCGCTTAACACCTCGGCATGAACAGCCATCGACTTTTTGGTATAATCGTAAAATCCGTCATATCCGCCGAAAAGCGCGTTGACCGATAAATTCATTCTTTCGGTGAAAGATGGAATAAATTCATCGTATGGATTGCATGAAATTCGATCTTCCCATATTTCATTTTGCGGCCAAATCTTATCTTCGGGCATAAATTTTCTAAAACTGCGCGGTCGGCACATTCCCAAAACGGCACATTCTGTATCGAAATTATTCTCTTTCCCCCACTGTTGCTCGCGATAAGCAATCATATCCTTTTCGGTTGCGCCGGTAAGGGTTGCATTGTGGCAGTCACCACTCGTAACGTCGTTCCCGATTTCGGTGCAAGAATACGGAGAATCCCATACATATTTTCTCGTTCCGTCAAGTTCGGAGCAAAGCCCTGGCAGGATAACATTCGTTACATGCAATCCATACCCCGGATAGCTGTATCGAAAACTATTCGCCATTTCATTTCCACCGCACCAAACCGCTATCGACGGATGGTTACGGAGGCGTTTAATTTGTTCAACAAACTCCAACTCTACCGCTTGCTCAAACCAGTGCTGGTCGTCAGGCACTATGCCGCAAGAAAACATAAAATCCTGCCAAACAAGTATGCCGTATTCGTCGCAAAGATCGTAAAAATCGTCCTTTTCGTAAATTCCGCCGCCCCATACCCTAAGCATATCGAACCCAGCATTCTTTGCGATATGTAACATTTTTTGATATCTATCTCGTTCGATGAGCCCAGTGAACATCGACGCTGGCACCCAATTAGAACCGACAACCCTTATTCTGGTATCGTTGCAATAGATATCAAAACGACGTCTATTCTCATAGGGTGATTCTCTAACCTCTAATTTCCTAAAAGCGAAGCGACCTGTTTTTTGGTCGATAACGCTCCCATTTCGTACTAGAGATATTTCATATTTATATAACGGTTGTTCGCCGTATCCGTTCGGATACCACAACTTCACATCGTCAAAATATAAATTCAAAAGATTTTTACTTCCGAAAACAACCACTTTGTTCTCATTTGGCTGTTGTAATCCCAACCCGGGGGCACATTCTGTTTTTACAACAATTTCATCCCCTTCGATTTTTTGCTCTTGGGGGTTGCGATTATTATAATCTGTTTCGACAATAAACGACACCGCACCGGAGTTATCCGCAAGAATCTGCACCCCAGCAATTTTCCCTTGGGGAGACGCACATACGGTTACGTCACCGCAAATCCCCGTTCCAGGAAAATTCGGTGCCCAATCCCAACCGAAATGACACTGCGGTTTTCTAATAAAAATTCTATCCGTTGAAAAACAGGCAAAATATTTGTCGTTATGAAGCTCCCGCTCCTTGTTTCTTATAGATATAAGCTTTACCGACAAATGATTGACTCCGCTCACGGCTACGGATTTTATATTAAATGTAAATGAGCGGAACATATTGTCCGTCGTCCCGATTATCTTCCCGTTTACAAATATTTCGGAGAAGATATCGATACAGTCAAACGTTATCGTTAAAGTTTCTTCTTTTAAATCATCTTCCGTGAGGGTAAAAGTTGCGGAATACATCCAATCACGATCGTGAACCCAACTTGCTTTTTTATAATTATCTCCATACAAACAGTTATCTAGTATACCGTTTTGCATAAGGTCGTTGATAATATCCCCAGGGACTTTTGCGCATAAAACCTTACCATCAAAATCTAATACCCAATTCGATATTAAAAACTTGTTCATATATGTCCTCTAGCGCTTTTCTTTAATTGTAGCACACCAATTGACAGCCGTCTTGCGAAATTGATACATAAATTTGTTTTATTTTATCATTTTAGACAGCAATTCTTGATTTATTATCACATTTATGCTATATATTATTGCAAAATATGCTTTGGTTTATTTTATCATTTTAGGCGGAAAGTTTTGACTTGCGATTAAATTTATGCTATACTGATTTCATATATACGTTGGTTTATTTTTTAATAAATTCGTCCAACGCGATTCAGGAGGTATAATGTATCGTCTTTGCGATTATCACTCGGATTTTACAAAGCCCGAAATGGGTATGGGGTTCCATTATTTCAATTCCTTATATGGTGACTGGCACACACATAATTATTGGGAAATTTTTATCGTAACGGAAGGAACGATGCTTCAACACATAAACGACCACGACATTATCATGCGGAAGGGCGATATGTATATTGTAAGACCTGAAGACGTGCACGTTTTTTTCAAGTTTGACAACCAGGAAGCTCAACACATAAATATTATGCTCACCACAGAAAAAATGGAAGCGTTTGCAAATCTCATCGGCCAGGATTTTTATTATTTTTTAAAAAATACTACCAACGACCTATGCACACATCTTAACGATGATCAATACAAGAATTTTACAAATCTTAAAGACACTCTCTTTTTAAGCGATGGGGATTTTAACCACGACATCATAAAATTCTTTGTGTTCGACGCTTTAAAGTTCGCCTATTTCGAATCTTATCTTAAAAATAAGCAAATTATCCCTAATCATATACAACGGCATAACCATCATCCGGAGATACAAAAGCTGATAACAGCGCTAAATTCACTAGAAAATATGGCTTTGCCCCTTTACGAAATCTGCAAGGATATTCCTTTCTCGCAAGTGCACATAAACAGACTTTTTAAGCAGGCAATGGGTATAACGCTTAACGACTATTTCGTAAAAGTAAAGATAAAAACCGCTGCCAATTTACTAGCAAACAGCAACCTTACAACCTTGGATATCGCGTCAAAGATCGGCTACTCATCTCTCAGCTATTTCAACAAGGCGTTTAAAGCAATTTACGGCTATCCCCCGAGAGAATATACCCGTTTGCAATCATCTAATAAAAATATAAAATAAATATATCGCAGGGAATAGTTGATTTTAATTGCATTTTTTGGGCGTTTAATCAATAAAAAACAACGTTTTGTAACCCAGCAAAGTCAAAGCATTTCGCAGTAGTTTTCCGTCAACATCAACCAAATGATGTGACAAAGCTAAAATAAATACATTATTGGAGGGGAAAAATGAAAAAATTTTTATCACCTATTATCGCTATTGTATCCGCAATCACGCTTACTTCCTGCTCAACACAACCAACCACTAGTAGTCAGGAAAGCATCGCAGAAACAAAAGCGTCTTATTGGGAACAAAACGAAAATTACGGCTTACAAGTCAAAAATGGAACCATAACCTTAAATGACGAGCCGTTCTACGGCATCGGCGCAAATTGCTATGCCTTATTCAATAAGGGATTATACTCTAATTTTAAAACCGAAGTCCCCTTTGCTACCCTGGAAACGATGAAAGAATACGACGTACCTGTGATTCGATTTAACTGTGGTGTATTTTATGCAAGCGAAATGTATTATTTGTCCGGCACGTACAAAGATGCAGCCTTGAACATTCTTAAACAAATTGTTGATAAGGCCGAAGAATTACATATAGGCCTTTTGCCCAGCTTTTTCTGGAATATACGTTGCGTGTCCGATTATGTCGGCGAACCGTTAGCAGCTTGGGGAGATGAAGATAGTAAAACTCGTCAACATATGAGAGAATATACGACGGAAATCGTTAATCTTTTAAAGAACAGCAAGGCTATTTTTGGCTGGGAATTTGGAAACGAAATCAATAATTTATGCGAAATTCCGCCAGAATATTGGATGGAAGCCGAAGGAATGAGCCGAGTAGAAGCAAACGAGATGATGATGACATCCATCGACGCAATCGATGCTTTTGAAGAATTTGCCGATATTGTCTCTCAAAATGATCCCTACGACAGAATGATTACAAACGGAAACGCTATTTTGAGAAATACTCAATACGCACAGCATACTACGGGTGCCTTTTCCTTTACTGACACCGAAGATCAACACCATGAAATGAATCTCAAATTCGCCCCTGGTAAAATGGATGTGGTCTCCGAGCATAATTATATCTTCGAATATCAATTAGCTGACGGGACGTTATCCCTTTACGAGCTCATGAAAAATTCCATCGCCAAATATAAAACTCAAGGCAAAGCGTATATCGTTGGGGAATTTGCAGTACTTCCATCTGATGCCGATAAAGGCGATACGCCCGAAGACAAATATGCAAAATCATCCGAAATGTTTAGAACGATGATGTCAACGAGAGTGCAACTGTCTTTTATATGGAACTATGATAAAAATTTGGAAATAGAATATAGTTTCAACGAAAACGAAGAACGCGGACAATATCTTTTGCAACTTCTCAAACAATACAATCAAGAATATCAAGAAATCACTTCCGATTTCGAATAAACAATTGTGCTACGTTTGCGCGAAGTGAGAGAAACTACCTTTTTACATACAGGCAACCACAAAAACAAAGAAAAATATAACATGTAAAAAAGCACCCTTATCATTTAGATAAAGGTGCTTACTTATGTAATTGATGCTGTAAAACAGCAAATATAGCGAACGTCAGCCATGATGATACGTGTTCTTTACGAAACCCGTCGACGAAATAAAAAATTACGGATACTCAACGGCTATCCATTCATTATTTTTGGTTGAGCAATTTGTACCTATCTTGAACCTTTTTTCATAGGTGGCAATCCACGATACTTTATTAGTATAAGAGCCATAACAATGCACAGAAGAAAAACTAAAGGCATACCTATTAGAACACTTATTTCTTTATTTTGCTTAGCCGACTTATAATCTTCCAACGCCAAAAAAATATCGCTGTCATTTTTCATTTCACAAATTTCCGATATATAACTTACGGTACTATTTTTTATTGTACTATCTCTATAATAAATTTCTATTTTCGTTCCCTTCTCAATCTCTTTTATAGTTTCTTTATTTAATTCTTTTTGAACGAAAGGATGCACACAAAAAGCATTTTCGTATTCTTCAAAATACATCTCATATACCGTGCCGACCTTATACACTTCAACGACTTCGTATTTCTCAAAAGTTAATTTTTCATATTGCAAATCATTATGCGAAATATTATCAATTTGAGTATATTTTTGAATTGAATATATAAAACCAAGACTACTTAAAATAAAACCACACGATACAAGGATAACTACTAAAATTAAGTCAATGGGTATTTTCTTTTTAAACAATTTTCCACTCCTAATAATTTTTCTAAAATACAAACAGACTTAAGTTGAATGGTTCACCTTACTTTATTATACCATAATTATTTACATTTTGCAATAAAAAGCAAGTCTTTCTTGACGGTTCAAGAAAGACTTGCTTTGGTTGAGGCGACGGGACTTGCGCCTTTAGCGGCGCGCCCCGCCAAACGATTATCAATCGTTTGTTTTGCCGTCAAGATAGCATTGTCCAAGTGCCGTAAGGCAAAACATTTTGCTCCCGCAAAATGGCTCCCACCCTCAAGTCCCGTCGCAACGCCGAAACAATAAAAAAATACAGCACACCAATGGTGTACTGTATTTTTTGGTTGAGGCGACGGGACTTGAACCCACGACCTTTTGGTCCCTAAGGCATAATAGAAAGTTTTTTTATTGACTTTCCAAATATTTCCAAGTCTTTCGTGTCCGCAACCGATGCTTTCCTATGCTCTTGTTCCCACTGTTTCCACGTAGTCCAAATCCGTAAATGGTCAAACATGTGGTCGTTCCGTCTTCACATCAAAAACGGTTGTAAAAAATCGAAAACGACCTACCCATGTACGTATTCATTCGTGTGCAGATAGTATAGCATACCTTTCCCAAAAAGTCAAATACTTTGCCGATTTTCTTTCCGCAAGCCTCTTAAAGTGCAGTTTTGTTTTTCAATTCTGCACTTTAAAATTGCACTTTAAAAACACAAGCATTTTATTCCTTTCGCTACGCAAAATTTGCTACGCAGTAAACAAAGAAAAGGAAATTGAAAAGAGCTGGGATCTTAATTTAAGGAAAACATATCAAAAAACAATTCAATTTAATCATTTTTGAAAAAATGAGCAAAATGGTATTGACAAAATATAAAAATGGGTATATAATATAGGAAAGCTAAAAAACTATCCACTGAGGGGTTTATGAGGAATTACACCTATCATAACAAATGGCAAAAATTACTTACACCAGAAATCGTTTCCTTGTTAACGCAAATACATGAATATAAAGGCGAGCAAACCTTATTCATAGAAGCAAAAGCCGATACTTTGACACAGCTTGTTGAAATTGCAAAGATACAGAGTACGGAAGCCTCGAACAAGATTGAAGGGATTTACACTTCGGATGAACGCTTGAAAAGCCTTGTCACCAACAAAGCCGTGCCAAGAACAAGAAACGAGCAAGAAATCGCAGGCTATCGTGACGTGCTTGCTACCATACACGAAAGCCACGATTTCATCCCCGTAAAGCCTTCTATATTATTACAGCTTCACCGCGATCTTTATAAATTCAGCGGAAAAAATATCGGCGGTACCTACAAAAATGCCGACAACGTTATCACAGAAGAAGATGAACAAGGAAACAAGTTTGTTCGCTTTCAACCCGTACCTGCCTGGGAGACGCCAACTGCGATAGACGCGATTTGTTCCGCTTATGACTATATCCAAAGCGAGGCGGATGCCGATCCGTTGCTCATCATTCCTATGTTCATTTTGGATTTTCTTTGCATCCATCCTTTTAACGACGGAAACGGTAGAGTGAGCCGTTTGCTCACACTACTATTATTATATCGAGCAGGTTATATCGTAGGGAAATATATCAGTATCGAAAAGCTGATTGAACAAACGAAAGATACCTACTACGAAGCCCTGCAACGCAGTTCTATAGGCTGGCATGAAGATAAAAACAACTATATTCCTTTCGTTCAATATACGCTCGGCGTAATTCTCGCGGCGTACCGCGATTTCTCTTCCAGAGTAAGAACGCTTGCGGCAAACAATATGTCGAAACCCGAACGAATCCGCGAAATTATCAAGGATACGCTCGGCATGATAACAAAAACGGAAATCATGGAAAAATGCCCCGACATCAGTCAGGTTACGGTGCAGAGAGCATTGAACGACCTACTGAAAAACAATGAAATCATCAAAATCGGCGGCGGAAGATACACCGCTTATACGTGGAATCACAATAAGGAGAACTAACAAATGATTACAGGCGAATTGAAAAATAGAATCGACGGACTTTGGGACGTATTTGCGGCAGGCGGACTTGTCAACCCTCTTGACGTTATCGAGCAAGTCACCTATCTCATGTTTATTCACGACCTTGACGATACGGACAATCTTCGTGCAAAGGAAGCCGTTATGCTTGGCCTTCCCCACAAGAGTATCTTTGCCGACAAAGTAAAGGTAGGCGATAGAGAAATCGACGGAAACCAACTCAAATGGTCGGTATTCCACGACTTCCCCGCAGGGAAAATGTATTCCACCGTGCAGGAATGGGTGTTCCCGTTTATCAAAAATCTTCACGACGATAAGGACAGCGCGTATTCCAAGTATATGGACGACGCCATTTTCAAAATTCCCACGCCGTTGCTCCTCGATAAAATCGTCACCATTTTGGACGATATTTACGAGCAAATGGCGCAAATCAAGGACAGCGATATCCGTGGCGACGTATATGAATATCTGCTTTCCAAAATCGCGCAATCGGGCTTGAACGGTCAGTTCCGCACCCCTCGCCATATTATTCGTATGATGGTGGAAATGATGGACCCCAAAGCGGACGAAATCATTTGCGACCCCGCTTGCGGTACGAGTGGTTTCCTTGTTGCGGCAGGCGATTATCTTAAAGAAAAACGCAAGGAAGAAATTTTCTTCAACCGTCAAAAGAAAGCGCATTATATGAACGGTATGTTCCACGGCTACGATATGGATAGAACGATGCTTCGTATCGGCGCAATGAACATGATGACGCACGGCGTGGACAATCCCTATATTGAATACCGCGACAGCCTTTCCGACCAAAACCCTGATAAGGAAAAGTACTCGCTGATTTTGGCAAATCCCCCGTTTAAGGGAAGCCTTGATTACGATACCGTTTCGGCGGATTTGCTCAAAGTTTGCAAGACGAAAAAGACGGAGCTTTTGTTCCTTGCTTTGATGCTGAGAATGTTAAAGGTTGGGGGCAGGTGTGCGGTTATCGTTCCCGACGGCGTACTTTTCGGCTCTTCGACGGCGCATAAAGCAATACGAAAAGAGATTATCGACGGCAACCGTTTGGAAGCGGTGATTTCCATGCCAAGCGGTGTATTCAAACCCTACGCGGGTGTTTCTACGGCTGTGCTTGTGTTTACGAAAACAAGTCACGGCGGTACGGACAAGGTTTGGTTCTATGATATGAAAGCGGACGGTTTCTCGCTCGACGATAAGCGCACCGCTATCAAAGAAAACGATATCCCCGATATCGTCGCAAGATTCCATAACCTTGCAGGCGAAGAAAGCCGTGAACGCACCGAGCAAAGCTTTTTCGTACCCAAGCAAGAGATTGTGGACAACGAATATGATTTATCCATCAATAAATATAAAAAGACGGAATACGTTGCGGAAGAATATCCATCCACTACGGAAATTTTAGCAGAGCTGAACGAGTTGGAAATGGCAATCACAGCAGGCTTGGCTGAATTAGAGGAAATGCTGTAAGGGAATTAAAAAATGGAAAAAGTAAAATTAGGTGATATTTGTGAAATTTCAGCAGGACAAGGTGCCCCGCAAGGTGCTGAAAATTATTGCGCTTGTAATGAAGGAACCCCCTTCATTAAAGCGGGCGACTTGGTTGATTTAATCGCTGGAAAATCAGAATCGGCAATTCAATGCGTAAGCCCAATAATTGCACAAAAACACAAATTGAAATTGTATCCCCAAGGTAGTATTTTGTTCGCGAAAAGCGGGATGTCTTGCATGAAAGGATATGTTTACCGTACGCAAACCCCTTGTTATATTGTTAGTCATTTGGCTATTATTACACCCTACAAAGTTGATGGAAATTATTTAAAATATCATTTTCAGTACAATAAGCCGAATGTATTGATTAAAGATAGTGCCTATCCGTCTATTTCTTTGCAAGATATCTCAAATATGGAAATTGCTTTGCCGAGTTTAGAAGAACAAAAGGCGATTGCGGAAAGGCTTGATAAAGTAAGCGGATTGATAGAAAAACGCAAAACGCAACTTGAAAAACTTGATTTGCTCATAAAATCCCGATTTATCGAGATGTTTGGCGATCCTAAAGATAACCCCAAAGGATACGCCAAGAAACTACTTAAAGAAACTTGCAAAATCATTACAGGCAATACCCCTTCGAGAGCTGTAACTGAGTATTATGGCGATGACATCGAGTGGATAAAGACCGATAATATCGTAGAAGGAATACTATATCCTACGACAGCAGCAGAATCGCTGTCTAAAAAAGGAATGGCAGTCGGAAGAACTGTTGAGAAAGATTCCATATTAATGGCTTGCATTGCAGGTAGTTTATCGAGTATCGGCAGAGTATGTGTAACAGATAGAAAAGTTGCATTCAATCAGCAAATAAATGCAATCGAACCAATCCAATACAACACGCTGTTCTTGTATGTGATGCTACAACTCTCCAAAGAGTATTTGATTGAAGAAATCAATATGGCTTTGAAAGGCATACTGTCTAAGTCAAAATTAGAGGAAAAGATGTTTATTCTTCCTCCGATGGACTTACAACAGCAATTCGCAGTCTTCGTCGAACAAGTCGACAAATCGAAATTTGAAATTCAAAAAAGTCTTGAAAAACTCGAAATTTTGAAAAAATCCCTTATGCAACAATATTTGGGGTAAAAGTACAAAATATTGTACCGAATTTTTCCCCAAAGTACCAAATTTAGGTCTTGACACGTCCAACGTTTATGATATAATTTTGTCAAAAAACAAAAGAAAAAGGAGAAAATATGAAAGAGAAGCTTATTATAATTGGTTTACACTTTGTCTTATTGGTTTTTGCGTTGTTTTTTTCATTCCTTTATTTTTTCTTGTTTTTTAATATTTTAATCGAGTTTGATTTACTCGTGGATATAGTCGGCTTTGTAATGTCTATTGCTTTAAGTTTTGCTTTTTCGATATTTATACTGCTCTATGTTATTATTCGTTTTAATTCACAAAAGAGAACAAAATTTTCTAATTGGCTCTTAATGAATTATCCTAAACTAATATTATATTACATCATTTCATTGATTTGTTTCGCTGCAATAAAAAGTGAAATAGTTTGGTCTTTTGAAGAATTAAAAGAGGTTCTTTCTTTGGAGTGGAGTATTTTTGGCATATCAATAGCAATTTTCCTAGTGTGGAATATAGTTATTTTGGAATATATTAAAAAGAAAAAACCGATAATTCCAAGCGGTAAATCACCTATAAAAAAGATGAAATATATTAAAGAAAAAGGAGAATTTTATCAAGACGCTAGTATATTGTTTAATTCCGTGGCACTTTTAGTCGTTAACTTGTTTGTAATATTAATGGCGACTTCGAGTGTGTATCTTGTTGGACATGGAATCAATCTGCTTAATCAAAATATTGTAATAATAAGTTTGTTCTTTTGCACAAATACATTGCTAAGTTTATTTATAGGGATATTAAGACCATTAAAAGAAGAGAAAAAGGAAATATTAAAGAGTTCAAAGATTTCAAACGAAGAAGTACAACTGGAAAATGAAATTCAAGATAAAATAGCAAAAGTATCTATCGCTTTATATCAAATAAAAAATTCGGCGTTGTTTACAGAAGAAGAGAAAACTGAAATATCAAAGAAATTAGTAGCTGAATTTGTTGAAACATCCCAAATAACGGGTGAAGATACTGCAATAGCATCAAAACAAGAAAAAACAGCATAATATAGGAAACTCAAAATGACTAACTTTGATTTTTTGAAAAATACCCCTGCCTTCGACTCGTTTGCGGATGTGGCGATTTCAGCGGAAAAATTACTCCATATTGACGTCGATGCCTGCGTACTAAATTGTCGTAGGGCGATGGAGTTCGCCATAAAATGGATGTATTCCATCGATGCCGAATTGGAAATCCCCTACCAAGACAATCTCGTAAGTTTAATGAACGACGAAAAATTCCGCGATATTATCGGGGAAGACGTTTGGCGTAGAATGGAGTTTATCCGCAAGCTCGGTAACAATGCCGCGCACGGCGGTAAAAAGGTCACGAAAGAACAAGCGGAGCTTTGCCTTGAAAACTTATTCGTCTTCATGGACTTGGTAGCGTATTTTTACGCGCCTGAATACGAAGAACGGCAGTTTGATAAATCCTTGCTCGCTCTTACGGTGGACGAAGCCCTTTCCTTTGTCCCCGACAACGATATCGACGTCAACAAGCTGATTGAAGAAAATAAATGTCTTCAAGCGGAGCTTACCGCTCGCCGTGCGGAACAACAGCAAACCTACGTTCCCAAGCCCTTGGAGCTTTCCGAATTCAAAACCCGTAAAATCTACATTGATTTTATGCTTTCCGACGCAGGCTGGGTAGAAGGCAAGGATTGGCTGAACGAAGTCGAGCTGTACGGTATGCCCAACGCAAGCGAAGTTGGATATGCCGATTACGTGCTTTACGGAGACGACGGCAAGCCTTTGGCGGTTTTGGAAGCCAAACGCACCTGCGTAGACGTTGCAAAAGGCAGACAGCAAGCAAAGCTTTACGCCGACCTTTTGGAAAAGAAATACGGGCGCAGACCTATCATTTTCCTTTCCAACGGTTTCGATACGCGGATTTGGAACGATAAATATTATCCCGAGCGCAAAGTCGCGTCTGTCTACTCCAAGCGGGATTTGGAAAAGCTGTTCAACCTGCGTGCTATGCGGACTACGCTCAAAAACGTGATGGTAGACAAGCATATTGCAGGCCGCTACTATCAAGAAGCTGCTATCAAAGCGGTTTGCGAAGCGTTCGACAAAAAGAACCGCCGTAAAGCGTTGCTGGTTATGGCAACGGGTTCGGGAAAAACGCGTACGGTTATCGCGCTTTGTAAGGTTCTTCTCGACCATGGGTGGGTCAAAAACATTTTATTCCTTGCGGATAGAAACTCCCTTGTGTTGCAAGCAAAGCGTGCTTTTGTCAATATGTTGCCCGATTTGTCGGTTAGCAATCTCTGCGAAGACAAGGAAAATCTTGACGCGCGCTGTGTCTTCTCCACCTATCAAACGATGATGAATTGTATCGACACAGTAAAAGACGAAAACGAGAAAAAATTGTTCACCGTCGGGCATTTTGATTTGGTTATTATAGACGAGGCGCACCGCTCCATTTACAACAAGTATAAAGACATTTTCACCTATTTCGACGCGCCCCTGGTAGGCTTAACTGCTACGCCAAAGGACGAAATCGACAAGAATACTTACGAGATTTTTGAACTGGAAAACGGCGTTCCTACTTACGGTTACGAGCTGGCTCAAGCCGTTACCGACGGCTTTTTAGTGGACTTCATTTCCGTAGAAAGCAGATTAAAATTCATTGAACAAGGTATTGTTTATGACGATTTATCCGAAGAAGATAAAGAAGCGTATGAAAATACTTTTGAAGATGAAAATGGGGAACTCCCCGAAAGCATCGCTTCGTCCGCTTTGAACGAATGGGTGTTCAACGAAGATACCATTCGCCAAGTGTTGCATATCTTGATGAACGACGGGCTTCGGATTGATTATGGCGAGAAACTCGGCAAAACCATTATCTTTGCAAAAAATCACGAACATGCGGAAAAAATCCACGAAATATTCGGAAAAGAATATCCGCACTTGCCTGGGTATACCAAGGTTATCGACAACTATATGACCTATGCGCAAAGTGCGATTGATGAGTTTTCCGACCCGAATAAGTTGCCACAAATCGCTATTTCCGTCGATATGCTCGACACGGGCATCGACGTGCCAGAAGTGTTGAATCTCGTATTCTTCAAAAAGGTAATGAGCAAGGCAAAGTTTTGGCAAATGATTGGACGCGGAACACGCCGATGTGACGGGCTTATAGACGGCAAGGATAAGGATAAATTCTATATCTTTGATTTTTGTGGGAACTTTGAATTCTTCCGTATGAATCAAGGTAGACCTACGGCAAATCAAATTGCTCTGCAAGGCGCAATTTTCCGTTTGAAAGCGCAAATTGCGTTCAAATTGCAGGACCTTGCATATCAAACAACGGATTTGATTGCTTTCCGCAAAGAACTTGTTGACGATATGGTTCGCAAGGTGCAGGAACTCAATAAGGAAAACTTTGCAGTTCGTCAGCATTTGCGGTATGTGGAGCAATATTCTAATCCCGATAACTACACCGCTCTTACTTACGAAGATACGCTTTTGATGGCGGAAGAACTCGCTCCGCTTATTATTCCCGACGAAGATGAAGCTTCGGCAGTTCGTTTCGATGCTTTGATGTACGGCATTGAACTTGCTTATCTTGCAGGAAAGAAATATTCTCACGCTCGCACTGACCTCTATAAAAAAGTCAGCGCTATCGCCAGCGTAGCGAATATTCCTGAAATCATGGTTCAATCGGAACTCATTAATACGATTTTACACACGAGTTATTTGGACGATGCAGGTATCAACGAGTTTGAGCATATTCGTGAAAATCTCCGCGATTTGATGAAATATATCCCTCGAACAAGCGTGAAGTATATCACGAATTTTGACGATGAAATTCTTTCCGTAGAATGGAATGAATCGGAACTCGAAAACGATGACCTTCAAAATTATAAAGCAAAAGCCGAGTTTTATATTCGGCAACATCAAGACGAAGAAGTGATTGCGAAGTTAAAGAGTAATGTTCCTTTGACCGCCGATGACGTAAAAGCTCTTGAACGGATTTTGTGGGGAGAAGTCGGCAGTAAAACCGAATATGAAGCGGAATACGGTGAAAAGCCGTTGGGTGAATTCGTGCGTGAAATTGTAGGGCTTGATATGTCGGCGGCAAAGGCTGCCTTTGCGGAATATTTGAACGACACAAATCTTGACGCGAGTCAAATCTATTTCGTCAATCAAATTGTAGAATACATTGTTCACAATGGTATGATGCGCGATTTATCCGTCTTGCAAGAAGCTCCCTTTACGGATAGAGGAAGCATCGTGGATGTATTCAAGGATATTGCCGTTTGGATCGGTATTAAAAGTGTTATCGACCAAATCAACGCAAATGCATTGGCCGCGTAACAAGAAGGTGAAAAATGATTGACAGAAGAACAAAAAACGCGGAAATTTTCCGTGATACAGAGCAACGCTATTCAACCGACCAATTCTTACGAGAAGCCGTTGAAACATCAATACAAAAACAGACTTTTGTTTCTGAAGAATCAATTATACGCATACCTGCCCCTTGCAAAACAGGAAAAGCGCATGTAATTGTTAGTGGGAAGCGTTCGCTCGAAGCTGCTGAAACTTACGCGAAACAAGGTAAGAAAGTATGCGTGTTAAACTTTGCTTCTGCTACAAATCCTGGTGGTGGCGTTGTAAACGGCTCGTCCGCACAAGAAGAATGCATTTGCAGATGCACTACTTTATATCCTTGTCTGAACACGAAAAAGATGTGGGATGTTTTCTATCAACCGCATCGTGATACAGCGAATCCGTTATACAACAACGATTGCATCTATACGCCAAACGTGGTTGCGTTTAAAAGCGATATTAACTTTCCTGAATCACTCACTCAAGAAGATTGGTGGGACGTAAATATTCTCACGTGTGCTGCACCTAATCTTCGAGAACACCCTAGCAACAAGGTGAATCCACACGCAGGTGATACTGCGGCAAAGATTACGGATGACAAACTCGAAGAATTGTTGACGACCAGGATACGTCGCATTTTTGAAATTGCAATTGCAAATGAAAATGAAGTTTTAATACTCGGTGCATTCGGTTGTGGCGCATTCAAGAACCCGCCCGAAATCGTTGCAAAAGTATTCAATAAGGTGATGCAGGACTACTTAAATTATTTCGATACAATCGAATACGCCGTCTTTCACACCGAGCGAGAGTTGGCAAACTATGAAGCATTCTTAAATGTTATTGAAAGATGAAATTGATATAGAGCGTTGCAATGGTTAAAATTGCTACGCTTTATTTTTGTGTAAAAATATAAAGATTGTTCATTTCGACAAAGAAAGACAAAACAAGACAAGCGCTATCGTTCTATTCGCATTGACATGCGTTTGCTGCTGTGTTAAAATATATATGATAAAAAATTAAATAGATGTAAGTGCTAAAACACCAAAGATATAAAGACGCGTATTTATATACATACAAGCACGGCGCATTCATCATCAGCGAACGTTCACCGTTTGCCTTGTTGGTGTGCCCTATGCGTATGGAAAATACACGTCTTTTTTATTACACCAAAAAAATCCAAACAGTGAAGAGTATGGCACGCTTACGGCAAATTTTTATAGAACGAAAAATAGAAGTTTCTCAGTTCTAATTTTCAAGCAGGATAAAGCCGTGTCTAACCGACACGGAAAATACGTCGCACGGCAACGCCGAGCGAAGGTTTTACAAGGCATTCAGAGATTTACGCCTATCTGCAAAAGATGTCTGTACGGTGTCAAAATTGCGCCACTATAGCGTTGCAAGAACAAAATCGCAAGGCGTTACAAGGATAAGCAAATGCCTGTTCTTGGGGTTGCTGAAATATTTCTCGAAAAGTAAAAAATTCACCCAAAAAACGCTGGATATATTCTTGAACCTGTGGTATGTTGTGGTTGCAAAAAAAGTAAGGAGGAAATGCAATGGCAAACAAACGAAGACCGCAAGGTGACGGAACGATACGCAAACGCGCGGACGGACGATGGGAAGGAAGAATCATCATCGGGCATAAGAAAAACGGTTCACCGATATTCAAATCGGTGTTCGGTAAGACACAAAAATCCGCGCTCAAACAACTCCACCTACTCATCGACCTATACCGCGACGTGGACTTGACGGAAGAATGCCGAATGACGCTCGGCGAATGGCTCGACAAGTGGCTGGACGAGTACATGGTATTCACCATCAAAGAAAGCACCATCGACGGATATCGCAAGATGATAAACAATCAAATCAAACGCTTTCTTGGTGAGAAGCAACTTGCCTATCTCACCACCGCCGACGTTCAAAAGTTCTACAATCACATCAAACACCACGGCAGAACGGATTTTCATCCCGTACATGGGTATGCCTTATCCGATAATATGGTACGAAGCGTGCATATGGTTTTACACCAGGCGTTGGACGTCGCTGTGAAAGAAAGATTGATTGTCCGCAATCCAACGCATGGTACGACCATTCCCAAAACACACCGCCCTGAAAAGCAAGTACTTGACGATGAACAGCTCGACAAATTCCTAAACGCTATCCAACAAGAACCTTACTGGTATGATTTTTTCTATCTGGAAATCATGACGGGCTTACGCCGTGGCGAGATATGCGGACTCAAATGGAGCGACGTAATTTTCGCGGACGGAACACTCACCGTCAGACGTTCGGTAAGCAAAGGCTCGGGCGGTATTATTATCGGGGAAACGAAAACAGATGCAGGCATGCGGAAAATCCTGCTACCGCGAAGCGTAGCAACGTTGCTCCAAGAGAAACGCAAACACGCTGTCAGCGAATGGATATTTCCGCACTATGCAAATCCGTCTGAACCCTTACACCCTGATACGGCATACCGAAAGCTCAAAGACTTGCTCAGCAAAGCGAATCTTCCGTCCATACGCTTCCACGACCTGCGCCATACCTTCGCAACGCACGCAATGCAAGGCGGAGTCGATGCTAAAACCTTGTCAGGTATCCTTGGGCATACGGATGCAAGCTTCACGCTCGACACCTACACGCACGTGACAAGCGATATGCAAAAGAATGCGTCGGCTGTGGTCAACAACATGATGCAACAATTTTTAATCGGGGGAAACACGAATGACAAAAAATAAACGCAAGCAAGGCGAAGGCATGCTGCGATTGCGAAAAGACGGCAGATGGGAAGGTCGAATCGTTGTTGGCTACGATGAGAAAGGTATTCCCAAAACCAAGAACGTAACGGCAAAAACAAAGTCCGCTTGTGAAGAAAAACTCAAAGTCTTAAAAGAAACGCTTGGCAAGTCGGTAGAACGGTTGAAGCCAGACATGCCCTATGGTAATTGGTTAGATTTTTGGTATCAAAACTTTTGCAAACCTTCTTTGCGGGAAACCACAAAGGTCGGATATGAAAACTGTATCTACCAGCATATCATTCCTGCAGTCGGGCAAATTCCACTCAACGAGCTCACGCAAAACGACCTGCAACAATTTTATGCAAGGCTAAAAAAGAACGGTAGATTGCACCGCTCCGAAAGTCACGGAACTGCAACGTCCAACCGAATGGTACGCTCCTGCCACGCACTTTGCCGAGCCTCACTTGAAAAGGCAATCACCGAACAACTGATTACAAAGAACCCTTCTCTCGGCTGTAAACTACCGCCCAAGAAAGCCAGAGAAATGCAGGTGCTAACACCAAACGAACTTGGACGATTCCTTGCCCGCACCAAAGAAGAAGGTTATTACGAAATGTTTTTGTTGGAGCTTTCGACAGGCATGCGCCGTGGTGAAATTCTTGGGCTGAAATGGAGCGACCTAAACCTGACGAACGGCAGTTTGCGAATCGCAAGACAAGTCGTAGCCGCAGGCAGTAAAACCTTGGTGCAAACCCCGAAAACGAAGAACTCCATTCGCACGATAATCCTGCCACCATATATGATAGAAATCCTTGCGGACATGAAAAAGCACAAAACTTGCGAATGGATATTCCCATCCCCCGTCAAAGAAGGCGAACCGAGAAATCCGAGTGCAGTATATCATCGGTTCAAGCTTATCTTGGAGCGTTCGGGTTGCAAAAATATTCGCTTTCATGACCTGCGTCACACTTTCGCAACCATGGCACTTGAAAACGGCATGGACGTGAAAACGCTATCCGATATGATAGGTCACGTTAGTGCGGAAACTACGCTAAATATCTACTCACATATTACGGATACGATGCGGTTGCAGGCAGCCGTTAAAATCGACCGCGAAATCGGCGGTGTAAACGAGGCGATACCCGAATCGAAGAACGAGCCGTCCCAAACCGTGTCGGGCAAATTTGACGGCTTTGTCGAGCCGTACAAGCCCAAGATACGAAAATCGGGAACGGGCTGTATCACCATGATAAACGAACACCTATACGAAGGACGGTATTCACCGAAAATCAACGGCAAGCGAATGGCAAAAAACGTCTACG
>JBGVRC010000094.1:0-12573 GCA_045128055.1 Candidatus Scatosoma sp.
TATCTCCAATTTTACCTTTCGGTTGTGGCTATGGTAGCATAGGATAACCCGAAAGTAAACGCAAAAAAATTCTTGCCTTTTTATCAATTGTTGCTTTATCCGAGCAACAATTTTTTTGTTTCTCGTTGACTTTCGGGAAGACTTCAATTTGCACATGGTATGCCTCTTTATCCTATGCTCCTTTGCCCCTGCCCAAAAGGCAAAAGATAAAATCGTAGGTAAAACTAATGCTTAACTACTCTAACCCCTATGACGTATTGTCCGAAACCATCTCTTTCGAGAACGTTCAACTCATGGGTGAAATGATCACCTTGAAAACCTTACGCGGTCGCTTTGCGTATTCTCGCCAAGGTTTAGATTGGCTCTACGTTGGTCTTGTAAAAGATTTGAATCGTGACAATGATGCCGATCACGTATTTTCGGATGCGTATGACTTTGTACAAAATGCCGTTTGCTTCTTATGCGAATTTGTAGGTAAAAAATTGACCGACGTTTATACAGTTAAAAACGGTCAGGAAATTACGATTAAACAAGCTACGTATTCGCTGGTAGGTCGTAACATCGATAGAATGATTAGGCATATTACTCGCCATTGCGACATCAACGAATATACGGAAGAACTGTCTGTGGAAATCGATCATTATCAAGAAAAAGATTACACCGAAGTGGATAACAAAATCCAGCGTTTGGGGTTAAAACCTCGTGACCGCACTGTATTAGATTGCTATATGGCAGGTATGACCTGTAATGAAATCGCTGAATTCCTTGACATCAGCCGTATTACCGTATGGCGTAGAAGAACACGCGCGCAGGTAAAATACAAAGCGTTGTTTTTCTAAATAAGTAGGTATGCTTATGACCAAAAAAGAAATATGTAAAAATAGCCTTACAATTGCCTTTTCTTACGCTTTTAAGGGATTTGAAATAAAATCCATCATTCACGAAAACAGCGACGAAATTTACGCTGTTTCCAATATTTTAACCGAACGCGAAAAGTATCATAAACTTCGCATCTACACCAACGCCAAAGGACAATACGTTCGTCTATACGGGCGCATTTTTTATTTGGATAACCTTATCAAATTATAAGCGCGTTTCACTTTTATATACGCAAAATGGCGGCTATCCTTTGTGGATAACCGCCGTTTCTTTATGATTGTAGATTTTGGATAACAAAAGTAAATCCGAACCAGTCACTTGTTACGATTAAGTGGTTCGGATTATATGTCTTTGGTGGGCAGCGGTGGATTCGAAGCAAATCAGCTTCTCTCCATCCCTTTATTTTAAAGGCTTTTAGCGTTTACCACCCACTAAAAACCCAAAATTTGATTATGCATTTTTCGTCTAAAACACGACTATTTTCTTCTATAAAAGCGACTAACCACCGCAGAGGTGGTTAGATTTTTTGTTTACCATTTCAAGATAGAAATCGCATCGCCTATCGTCTTTTCAAAGGCTTCTCTACCGTATTTATCAACCTCGGCTTTATCCTTCGGCCCATGCGTTAAGCAACCTGCGCCACCGATACAGCCGCCGACACACGCCATACCTTCGATAAAGTTTCCGTCCAAGACGTTTTTACTCTTCAAAAGCAACGCTTTTTTACATTCCTCTATCCCGTCGCAAGGTACGGCTTTTAAATCAAAGTCGATATTTTGCTCTTTCAAACCCTGCGCAACGGCATCGGAAAGCCCGCCCGAACGCGCGAAAATTCTGCCAAAATAGGATGCGTTATCCAACATCCCTTCGCTAAGCGCGGTAATGTCGATGTCACGGCTGTCAAACAATGCCTGCAATTCTTCAAAGGTCAAAACGACGTCTACAAAAGGCTTCACTTCGTCAAGTTGAGCTTCCGCTTTCTTGGCAGTACAAGGCCCAATAAACACCACCTTTGCCTTTTCGTCCGTTTCCTTAATGTACTTCGCAAGTGTCGCCATCGGGGACAAATTGTGGGATACGTGCGACAAAAGTGCAGGAAACGCCGATTTCACGTACGACACAAACGCAGGACAGCAGGAGCTAGTCAAAAATCCTTTTTCGGCAAGCTCTTTTGATTCCGCCTGCGCCACCATATCCGCACCAAGCGCAACTTCAATCACCGTAAAGAACCCAAGCTCCTTTAAGCCCGTAATAACTTGACCAAGTTTTGCATAACTGAATTGACTGGATACGGATGGAGCGACAATCGCATAAACCTTATAATTTTTATTGCCGTCGCTATTTTTGATAAGCTCAATTGCGTCCAAAATATACGATTTATCCATAATCGCGCCAAACGGACATTGATAAACACACGCGCCGCATTGAATACATTTTTCGTCGTCAATTTCCGCCGTGTTGTCGTCCTTAATAGAAATTGCTTTTACTTTACAAGCGATTTGACAAGGGCGTTTTCTATCAATAATCGCCGAATACGGACAAACCTTTGCGCACGCGCCGCATTGAATACATTTCGTCTTATCAATATGGGCTACGTGGTTATTGTCAAAAGTGATTGCGCCGCGTTTACAAACATCCTCGCAACGGTGAGCCAAACAACCGCGGCAAGAAGGCGTTACTTCGTAGCCACTAGCAGGACACTCATCACAGGCAATATCAATCACTTCAATCACGTTGGGATTGCTCTTGTCGCCGCCCATCGCAATTTTCACGCGTTCAGCTAAAATAGCGCGTTCTTTATACACGCAACAACGCATAGTAGGCGTTTTGCCGGGAATAATCGTTTTTGGTATATCCAAAACATTTTCAAGCAATGTGCCTTTCCACGCTTCGCGAGCAACTTCACGCAAAACTTTATATTTTAAGTGTTGAACTTTTGTATCGAATTTACGCATTTTCTTTCGTCCTTAAAAATAACTTACTTTTATTCTTTTACCCATTTTTTTCAAACAAGCCGATAATTCTTCCACCAAATTCATTTTGATACTAAACGTAATGGGCAAGTCGGGATTTTGATGCGCGGGATTGATAGCTCTCCCAACGTAAAAATTGATGTCCGTCGCTTCTTCAAAGAGAAAACGACAAATCATCGACGCCCCGTCTCGCTTAAAATTCCAATACTCGTAATGCTTATTTTCGCCCAAATAATCTTTGGCATATTCTAATACCTTATTGACGGTGATAACGCCTTCCGTTACCAAATCTACCCCCTCAAGCTCTGCCGTAGGGGGGACGTCTGCACTTTCAAAATTTAAGCTTGCGCGTAAAGGCTTGCCCAAATATTTCGCCGCAATAGACGACGTTGTACCGCCGCAAATAATATGCTTTCCTTCTTTGGAAAAGAAAAGCGCCATCATTCGGTTGCAATCGTCGCGATTGGAAGGTGGTCCGAACAAAATATTCATCGGCTCACGCTTGCGGATTTTCACCACGCAAGAGGTCGTATCATCGCCGGGCTTGTTTCCATACAATTTATTGCATTCATCCACAAGCATAGTGGACATATTCTTTGCCGTATAGCCACAGTAAGAAACGGCGGTCATATATTCGATAATTTCTTCCCGCTTCCAACCGAAATTATATTTTCCACCCAAGCCCGCGTGCGGACAACCGTCGCTCATTGCGATAAAAATATCATTCTCGCGCAGTTTTAACGTAGTCTTATATATCCTTTTGCCACCGATATTCATTTCAGTCTTTGGATAATCGTAATTTACGCTATCACGCAAAACAATCACGTGGGGGTTGTCATACTGAATAATATCTATCGTATCATTATTTACGATGTGCATAATCGTAAACGTGGAATACGCAACGCCGCGCACCGAACAAACGGGCAACGTCGCTGCAATCGTTGAAACGCAATCCTCAATGGAAAGCCCTGCTGCCATCATCGTGGAAATGATTTTAGAAGTAAGCGTAGAAAGAATACTCGCTTTCACGCCGCTACCAAGTCCGTCCGCAAGTACGATTACCGTAGAATTTTCATTTTCTTCTACAATGTCTACGTGATCGCCGCACAATTCCTCTCCGTAATGGTTAATGCTTTTATAACCGATATCCGCGCACAAATCATTCATCGGTAATAGACTCCTTTAATTTGGTGAGCGCAATCTTTGTTTCCGCCGCAGTTTCACCAAGTAAGGACGCGATTTCTTGAACGATACGCATTTGTTTTTCAACAACCTTATCGGCAACCTCTATTGTCTGATTACGGATATTTTCTTTCTTTTCTTTTTCCGTTTCTCTATCCGTAATATCACGCAAAATGCAAACGAGTACGCGAGAATCCTTTTCGTGTACAATCGTCATTTCGACATAACGCTTATACTCGGCAAGATAAACCTTTTTTCCGTAAAGATTTCTACCCGCTTCCTGTACTTGCAAAAAAATTTTCGGGTCTAAAACACGCACGACGGGTTCACCTAAAACGTCGGTATTCGTGCGCAAATTCATCAACCTTAACGCCGCATTGTTGATTTGCTGTACTTCAAGACTTTCATTAAGCACAATTAAGCCGTCGGGGGAACTGTTTACAATCGTATCCGAGAAGCTTTCTGCTTTGTCTTTCAAGAACGGAAGACACATAGAGATTTCCGCTTTGCCTTGACAAATTGCAATCGCCTTTTCACGGCAAGAGTTATAACCGCAAGAGCCGCAATTTAGTTCGTCCGACGGTTTCATTTTACCCATTTGACGAAGTACGGCTATGATTTCTTCTTCCGCAGGCATCGTCAATTTATGTTCAATATAGGTAAATTGTTTTCTAAGCTCAGTTGCGTTCAACTGTTCTACAATAAAATCCTTTTTGCCTGCAAAATTCGCTACGGACATATAATCTTTGACAGGGGAACGGTGATATTTGTCCATAACAGGACCACCGATACAACTACCTATGCAAGCGGACATTTCAATAAAGCATTTATGTATTTTCCCGTTCTCAATATCACGTAATGCAGACATACAATTTTCCACGCCGTCAATGGCAAGATAGGTATAACCAGAAACATCTTGCGCCATTGTTTTCAAAATACCGCCCGTTGTCGGGAAGAAACGAGCGCGGCTTTCTTCGGAATAATCCAAGTTCTTATCAAGCGTAATCTTTTCTTTTTTCAGCCATTCGGATAATTCCTCAAAGGTAAGCACAGCATCAACAATACCTTCATAATGTTCAGCCTCATCCTTTTTAGCCACGCAAGGACCAACAAACACCGTTTTGGCATTCGGATAACGCTTTTTTATATCGGCACAATGCGCTTGCATAGGCGAAAGAACATCGGCAAGATATTCCAATTCCGCAGGGAAATATTTTTGTATCAATAAATTGACGGAATGGCAACAAGAAGTGATGATAATATCCCGTTCTTCCTCACGGAGCATACGTTCATATTCTCTTTTTACGATTGTCGCGCCGATTGCCGTTTCTTCCACGTCATAAAAACCGAGCTTTTTCAACGCTTCACGCATTGCTGCAATACCTACTCCGTCGTAATTTGCGATAAAGGAAGGGGCAAGACTAACGATAACGGGATCGCCGCTTTGCAAAAACACCTTTACTTTTTCCGTTTCATCAATGATTTGTTTGGCATTTTGAGGACAAACGACAAAGCATTGTCCACACAAAATACATTCGTTGCCGATGATATGCGCTTGATTACCCGAAAAACGAATGGCTTTTACGGGACAATGGCGAATACATTTATAACAGTTTTTACAATTCGATTTTTTTAAGGTAAGACAATTTGGCATACGCTTACTTCCTCTCGCTTTCAATTACGTCAAGTATATTTTTCTTGAAAAATTCCTTAAAATTTCGCGTCGTTATTCCCACGTGAATATCATCGTTAATTTGCACCGTTACGCCTTCACGGTTGCATTTTCCTACGCAAAAACTCCCCACAAGGACAACGTCCCCGTCGAGATTATATTCTTCTACAGCTTTTTGCATAAGCTCTACGACTTCCTGCGAGCCTTTTAAGTGGCAAGAACTACCCACGCATATTTGAACAACTAACATTTTACAGCCTCGTCAAAACTTCGTTTTTGAAAAATTCTTCCGTTTTTTCGGGATTCACCGAGAAAAATTCTTCGTCAATGCTTACGCTTACGTGCTGACCGCATTTTCCAAGACAAAATGTACCGCCAAGCTCCACTTTGTCTTTCAAATCCTGTTCCTTTATCAAACGGTTGATAATTTCCACCACTTGACGCGAACCTTTAATATGACAAGAACTACCGATACAAACCGTAATTTTCATATAAAAATATACTCCTAAATCATTGAGTTTATCAAATTATAACATATTTTTCAAATAAAATCAATTCTTTAATCATTCTTTGACAAATAGATTTCCAACCATACAAATTTATTTTTGTGGATAATCGAAAAGCGCGTGTAGGATTTATCGTAAAAAAAGCGCGTTTTTATCAAAAAATTTCCACACTCAATATAAAAATTTTATACGATGGAGTGTTACGCGTGCGCTCGTATACTACAAGTGCGCATACGCAAAAAAAATCGCAAAATAGACTTAGGCGTGTGCTTGTCTTGATACAAGTGAGCCGCAAAAATAGACTTAGGCGTGTACTTGTCTTTGATACAAGTAGAACGAAAAATTCATATCTACAATTTTACCTTTCGGTTGTGGCTATGGTAGCATAGGCTAACCCGAAAGTAAACGCAAAAAAATTCTCGCGTGTTTTATTGATTGTTGCTTTATCCGAGCAACAATTTTTTAGTTTCTCGTTGACTTTCGGAAAGATTTCAACTCGTACATGGTAGACCTCTTTAGCCTATGCTAAAACTACATCAAAAGAAATAGAAAAGTATCGTATTAAAACGCATAAAGATAATAAAAATTTATTCCGAAACATTTTTGAAGAATGGCATCAATATAAAAAAGGTACCATTTTAGATAAAGAACTTAAACGCTTTCATGTAAATTTTTATAATTTACCCAAAGAACTACAAAGCAAGCCAATTTTCGAGATTAAAACCATCGACCTAGATAAGATTATGAAAGAAGTAAAACCTCGAAAATATGAAGAATTACGCACCCTTTTTAACGGCATCTTCAAATACGCCATTGCAAGCGGACTTCTTACAAACAATCCAGTCGCTCTTATTCCATTCAAGAAGGCCGAAAGACAAAGCAAGGACGCACTTCCTACCGATGAAATTATAACATTTTTTGAAAATGTTAAAGATTCGAAATATGATAATATCCGACAAGGTTTATATCTTCTTTATTTCTTTGGACTTCGTCCTTGCGAAATAGATGAAGAAACCCACCGTGAAGGTGAATTTTTAATCACACGAAATCGCAAACGCAAAAATGGAAAAATTGAATATAAGAAGATTCCTATTCCGAAACAATCCAAAGGATATATTGACTGGGAGCGCCCACTTATATTTAACTGTTCAAATTGGAAACGCGACACTTTAATCAAAGAGCTTTTAGAAGAAAAAACTGGTTACTATTTCCGCCATACATTCTCTACGGTATGTCAAGAAAAAGTAAGACCTGACATCGTAGATATTTGGATGGGAGATTCCCCTCAAAGACTTGTTGGAAAGGTATATACGCATTTCTCCGACAAATTTATGAGAGAGCAAATGGATTTAGTTGAGTTCCCAATTCCAACGCCTTAAAAATAAAGAGATTAACGGCAAAATCTTTCGCCAAAACTTTCGCCAAACTCTCCCAAAAACGCAAAAATGCGCGAATATTTATGCTTTTATGCAAAGAAAAACGAGCATTTATACATGTTTTCTGCATAAATGCTCGTTTTTGGTGGGCAGAGGTGGATTCGAACCACCGAAGTCGAAGACGTCAGATTTACAGTCTGATCCATTTGGCCGCTCTGGAATCTGCCCATATTAAATTATTTTGTTGTGGAGCCGGTGATTGGACTCGAACCCACAACCTGCTGATTACAAATCAGCTGCTCTGCCAATTGAGCTACACCGGCAAGTGCCTCACCTTTTTGGTGGTGCCTTGGGGCGGAATCGAACCACCGACAGGCAGATTTTCAGTCTGCTGCTCTACCAACTGAGCTACCAAGGCAAGTATGGCGACCCAGAACGGGCTCGAACCGTCGACCTCCAGCGTGACAGGCTGGCGCTCTAACCAACTGAGCTACTGGGCCATTACTTTGCGCTCACAAACAAGTGCTTGTATATAATAATCTATTTCAACTTTTTTGTCAAGCATTTTTCTTGTTTTTTACACATTTTTTTTATCTTTTTTCAACTTTTTTTTGAACCCGATTTTTTTAAGGGCAAATACGCTGATTTTTTAACCAAAAAATCATTTCATCGCGTACCTGCCCCCTTCATTTTACTTTTTATATAGTTTTGCAAGGCCGCCTTCTGCCGTTTCGCGATAGGAATTTTTTAAGTCTTTTCCCGTTTCGTACATCGTTTTAACCACGAGATCAAACGAAATTTTCCTGCTATCCGAAAGAAAGTAGGCAAGCGACGCCGCATTGATAGCGCGCATAGCAGAAACAGCGTTTCTCTCGATACAAGGAATTTGAACCAAGCCGCAAATCGGGTCGCAAGTAAGGCCTAAATGGTGCTCCATCGCTACTTCCGCGGCATACTCTATTTGTCCCAAGGAAAGCCCGCGGAGCTCCGCCAAAGCCGCCGTTGCCATACAGCACGCACTTCCAATTTCCGCTTGACACCCGCACTCTGCCCCAGAAATAGATGCATTTGTCTTTATTAAATTACCAATCAAACCCGCAGTAGCCAAAGCATTGATAATTTGCTCGTCCGTGTATCCCTTCTTTTCCTGCGAATAAACCAGTACCGCGGGCAAAACACCGCAAGCGCCGCAGGTCGGCGCTGTTACAATCGTGCCACCCGATGCGTTTTCTTCGCTGACTGCAAACGCATACGCACAAACCAAACGGTTTTCTCTAAACTCCGCTTCTTCCCCATGTATTACGCCATCATACAAAACTTTGGCACGGCGAACAACTTCCAACCCACCAGGTAAAATACCCGTTGCCGCAATCCCACGGCGAACCGCCGCTTTCATCGTATTCCACACTTCGTAAAGATACTCTTTTATATCCGCCGATTCCCTTTCGAATACGTACTCATAAAGGCGCATGTTTTTCTCTTCACAGCGCGTCCTGATGTCGCGCATTGTGCTTAAATCATAGATTTTTGCCCCTTCCGCAGACGGTCTACCTTCCACATTGATAGCACCGCCACCAACGCTGTAAACACGCATTTTAGCCGTTTTTTGCCCGTTTTTAATGGCAAATAAATCCATTGTATTTGGATGCGCGCATTCTGTCGTTGTATCGTATTCGAGCGTTACCGCCTTTAAAACGCTTTTAATAATTGTATCCGTACCATGTCCTTCGCCCGTTTTTGCAAGCGAACCGTACAAGCGAACGAGAAATGCGTCCGCATCTGGATTTTCGCTTAAAAACAGCTTGCAAGCGCGTTCAGGTCCGATAGTATGCGAAGAAGAAGGCCCCCTTCCTATTCTATAGAGCTCTTTTAAGGAATTCATATCTTTCTCCTTATTTTTCCTGCCTTTATTATAGCATATTTATTGTTATTTGTAAATGGGTTGTCCACGAATTTATTGCATTTCTTGCTGGTTTTTATCAGGATAGAGCAAACAGCAAATACAAGCTGCGGATAGCACTAAAATTTGATAAGGACATAGAAAAAACACCCACGGAAATCCGTAGGTGTTTTATTGTAGTTTACATTAAACCAATTCGATGATAGCTGTTTCAGCAGCGTCACCACGACGTTCACCGAGAAGGTAAATTCTCGTATAACCGCCACCTTGGCCAAGTTCTTCTTTACGAGCCGCATACTTAGGTGCGATTTCGTTGAAGATTTTGTCCATCAAGGGGTGTTGAACGTCAGCCGTTCTTGCCTTAAATTCGCTCTTCTTTTCGCTGAAAGCTTTGATTTCTTGCAAATCGTAGGTTTTAGCCATGATTGCGCGACGAGCAGCAAGCTTCTTAGCGCCGTCTTTAACGCCGCTAACGGTAACTTCTTTACCCTTGCTGTCTTTCTTCGTAACCGTATATTCAACGGTGTCAGCGTAGGTGTTTACTGCTTTCGTAATCAATTTTTCAACGTAGGAACGCAATTCTTTCGCTTTTTCAGCGGTCGTTTCAATTCTACCATACCAAAGAAGTTGGGATGCCAAGTTTCTCAAAAGGGCATTTCTTTCTTTGGACGTTCTTCCCAATTTTCTGGGCATAATTTTAATCCTCCTGTTGTCTTAATGCGAGGCCGTAAGATTCCAACTTGTGAATAACTTCTTCCAACGATTTTTTACCAAGGTTTCTCACCTTCAACATATCGTCTTCCGTCTTCTTCGTCAAATCTTCAACCGTATGAATGTTGGCTCTCTTCAAGCAGTTGTAGGAACGAACGGAAAGGTCCATTTCTTCAATAGCCATTTTGAGAATTTGTTGTTGTTTGTCGTCTTCCGTCTTAACGAGAATATCCATACCTTTAATCGTTTCGCTCAAATTTACGAACAAACCGATATGGTCTTGCATAATCTTCGCAGCCAAAGAAATAATTTCTTTACCGGAGAACGTACCGTCCGTCCATACTTCCAACGTAAGTTTGTCATAGTCAACGGCTTGACCTACGCGCGTAGGTTCTACCGTATAGTTTACTTTCTGTACGGGCGTATAGATGGAGTCGATTGCAATATAATCGATAATAGGCTTTTTGTTTTCTTTTGCAGGTCTGTACCCTCTGCCGCGACCAATCGTAAGCTCGATGTCAAGCTTAGCGCCTTCGTCGATCATGCAGATGTATTGATCCCCGTTGATTACTTCGATTTCAGCGTCAACGTTGAGATCTTTACCCGTGAAAACAGCAGGACCTTCCTTGCAAATGTGAAGAACCTTTTCGTATTCTTTATCGATTACTTTCGTCTTAATAGCAAGCGTTTTAAGGTTAAGGATAATTTCCGTAACGTCTTCTTTAATGCCTTCTACTGCGGACAATTCGTGTTTTACGCTACCGTCGAGAAATTTGATGCCTTCTACCGCTGCGCCAGGCAATGCGGAGAGAAGAATTCTTCTCAAACAGTTTCCGATAGTAAGACCGAAACCTTTCTCTAAGGGCTCACATACGACCTTCGCATAGAAATCGTCGTTTTCAAGCACTTCGAGTTTGGGCATATCCATTTCGATCATTATGTTACCTCCTGATATTCAATTATTTGGAGTACAATTCGACAATCATATGTTCTGCGATTTGGTTGTCGATATCTTCTCTCGTGGGAAGCGCCAATACTTTTCCTTCAAGTTTTTCTCTGTCAAACTCAATCCACTTAACAAGGTTGCCGCTTGCTTTCGTTTCTTTAAGAGCCGTGAAATATTTGTTGTCCTTTCTGTTTTCCTTAACAACGATAACGTCGCCAGCCTTCACAATGTAGGAAGGAATGGTAACCGTTTGACCGTTTACCGTAAGGTGAGCGTGGCTAACGATTTGACGCGCCAACGTTCTGGAAGGAGCAATGCCCATTCTGAATACTACGTTGTCCAATCTTCTTTCAAGCAAGGAGAGCATGTTTTCACCGGTTACGCCCTTCATGCGGTCAGCCATTTCGTAATACTTACGGAATTGACCTTCTTGAACGCCGTAAATTCTCTTGGTCTTTTGCTTTTCACGAAGCTGCAAGCCGTATTCGGATACCTTCTTTCTATCTGCGCCGTGCTGACCGGGAGCAACGGGACGCTTGTTGAAGGGACATTTTTCCATATAGCACTTGTCGCCTTTAAGGAACAATTTGCCGCCTTCTCTTCTGCAAAGTTTACATTTAGCTTCTCTATATCTAGCCATAACTTTCTACTGCCTCCTGATTAAACTCTACGACGCTTCGGGGGTCTGCAACCATTGTGGGGAATGGGGGAAACGTCGGAAATCAACGTGATTTCAAGTTCGCATGCGGAAAGCGCGCGGATTGCAGATTCTCTACCTGCACCAGGGCCCTTTACGTATACTTCAACCGATCTCAAACCGTGTTCTTTACCAACCTTAGCAGCCGTTTCAGCAGCCATTTGCGCTGCGAAAGGCGTACCCTTTCTGCTACCCTTGTAACCAAGCGCGCCTGCGCTGGATTGAGCAATCGCGTTACCGTTCATATCCGTAACCGTTACGATCGTGTTGTTGAACGTGGATTGAATATGAACTTGACCTTTGTCAATTTTCTTAATTTCTTTGCGCTTACGAGAAGCGACTTTCTTTTTCATTTCTGCCATAATACTTTATCGCCTCCTCAATTACTTCTTCTTACCTGCGATAGCGCGTGCAGGACCCTTACGCGTACGAGCGTTTCTCTTCGTGCTTTGTCCGCGTACAGGCAAGCCCTTTCTGTGACGGATGCCACGATAGCAACCGATTTCCATAAGGCGCTTAATGTTAAGGGATACTTCACTGCGAAGTTCACCTTCTACTCTGATGTTATGATCGATATATTCTCTCAATTTGGAAACGTCGTTCTCGTCGAGATCTTTTACTCTCGTATCGGGATTGATGCCCGTTTCCGCGAGAATCTTTTTGGAAGTCGTCAAACCGATACCATAGATGTAGGTAAGACCGATTTCGACTCTCTTTTCTCTGGGTAAATC
>JBGVRC010000095.1:0-17555 GCA_045128055.1 Candidatus Scatosoma sp.
CTTCTTAACAGAACCGCCGGCGTTGTTGTACGCGTCTATAAGTTCTGCCGCAAGTCTGGAAGCCATTTCTCTTTCGCTTCTCTTTCTCGTGTTGATTACGATCCAGCGAATTGCAAGCGTTTGACGTCTTTCGGGTCTGATTTCGATAGGAACTTGATAGTTTGCACCACCTACACGGCGAGCTTTTACTTCTACAACAGGCATTACGTTTTCCATAGCCTGCTTGAAAATTTCCATGGGATCCATATTCAATTTGTCACCCATAATTTTGAATGCATCATAAACGATGGTCTGCGCCGTGCCTTTTTTGCCGTCAAGCATAATTTGGTTGATGAGCTTGGTTACGACTTTGCTGTTATACATAGGATCGGGCAGAACGTCTCTTTTAGGGACATTACCTCTTCTAGGCATAGTTTTAATCCTCCTTTAAATAATTTTTTGATAAGGGCATTACCCTTCAGTACAGCTATCGCGCGTCCGAATCTTTGTCGGAGTGCGAATCTTCTGCAACTCGCGTTGCATACTGCCTACTTTTATTCGGGGCTTTTCGAGCTATATTCCGATTGCAAGTAGGTCTTTTGCGTTTTGGTTTTAGTCTTAAAACGCAACCGACTTCCGAGTGTTTTTAGAGTTCTCGCACCTCTTCGAAAGTAAATACTTTCTCTTTTGAGCTTTTACCTAATTACTTAGGGCGTTTTGCGCCGTATTTAGAACGGGACTGCTTACGCTTAGCAACACCGGCGGTGTCAAGCGCGCCACGTACGATATGATAACGTACACCAGGCAAGTCCTTAACACGTCCGCCTCTGATCAAAACGGAGCTGTGTTCTTGAAGGTTGTGACCTTCACCGGGAATGTAAACCGTACCTTCTTGCTTGTTTGTAAGACGTACACGAGCAATCTTACGCATAGCGGAGTTAGGCTTCTTAGGAGAAGTCGTGGTAACGGACAAACACACGCCGCGCTTTTGAGGGCAGTTATCCAAAATAGGACTCTTGGATTTGTACGTGATACGTTCTCTACCCTTTTTAATGAGCTGATTGATAGTAGGCATATTTTTGACCTCCTTGTAAAATTTTGGAATATATTTCCTCGAAATTGCCCTTACCGCAATTTCAAAGAAGTCGTAGTTGAGTTGCGCTTTTTGCCTTACGCATCGGCAATAGGGCATAATAAGCCCAAAGCCACAACATAAAACATTTTAGCACCTTGTCCACCCTTTTGTCAAACGTTTGAACGAACTTTTTTTGAAATTCCCTGCTTTTTTTCATTTTTTTATAAAAAACAAAGAAAAGGCTACGCTTTTGTAACCTTTTCTATCTATTTTTTACAAATTTTCAAGCTGCGCTTGGCATTTCGCTTTCATATCCTGGTATTTCTTTACCTTTTCGCGTTCTGCTTCTACCAGCTTAGCGGGCGCTTTCGCAACAAAGCTTTCGTTGTTAAGTTTTCCTTCCGCTCTTGCAATTTCCCCATCGATTCTTTCAATTTCCGCCGTCAATCTTGCGCGTTCTTTATCCAAATCCACCAAATCACCGAGCGGAACGTAAATTTGCGCGATTTCCGTAACGGACGAAACCGTTTTACCATTGACCTGGGAAACGTCGTCAATCAAGCTCAACGTACTTGCGCCCGAAAGCTTTACAATGCAGTCTTTATTCAGCTGCAAAAGACGTTTGCTTTCCGTAACAACGTACAATTCAATCTTTTTGGAAGGCGGACAGTCAGCGTCTTTCTTCATAGCGCGCACCGCTTTGATGATTTCCATAACCCCTTCAAACGCTTTGGCTTCTTTCTTATACGCCATTTTCGCGTTATATCTGGGGAATTCCGCCGTCATAATACTACCTTGCGTATTGGGAAGGTTGGCATAGATTTCTTCCGTAACAAACGGAATGAAAGGATGCAACAGCTTCAACGCGTTTTCAAGCACAAAGCAAAGTACCGCCAACGCATCCGTCTTTCTGCCTTCGTCTTCACCGTATAATGCAGGTTTAGAAAGCTCGATATACCAATCGCAGAAGTTATCCCACACGAAATCGGTAATCAAATCGCTTGCTACGCCCAACTCATACTTATTCAAGTTCATCGTAACTTCGCGAATACAATTTTGCAATTTTGCAACAATCCACTTATCCGCAGGCGCAAGCTTCACTTCGTCAATGGAAGGAATTTTCTTCCCTACCGCATTCATAAGCACAAAGCGCGCCGCATTCCAAAGCTTGTTGATGAAATTACGGCAAGATTCCACTTTCGCATCCGAATAACGAGTATCGTTACCAGGCGCAACCCCCGTCAAAAGGGACAAACGCAAAGAATCCGCGCCGTATTTTTCAATAATTTCAAGCGGGTCGATACCATTACCGAGCGATTTACTCATCTTTCTACCTTGCTCGTCGCGAACGATACCGTGAATCAAAACGTCGTGGAAAGGCACTTTGCCCGTATGTTCAATCCCCGAGAAAATCATTCTCGCAACCCAGAAGAAAATAATATCGTAGCCCGTAACCAACACGTCTGTGGGATAGAAATATTTATAATCTTCCGTCATTTCAGGGTAGCCCAACGTGGAGAACGGCCAAAGCGCGGACGAGAACCACGTATCCAAAACGTCTTCGTCTTGATAAATGTTCTTGCTGCCGCATTCGGGACAACAGATCGGGTCTTCCTTTACGCAAATGACTTTGCCGCAATCTTTACAATACCAAACGGGAATACGGTGTCCCCACCAAAGCTGACGGGAAATACACCAATCGCGCACGTTTTCCATCCAGTTGTAATAAATTTTAGAGAAACGTTCGGGAACAAATCTTACCTTATTTTTCATAACCGCATTGATTGCAGGCTTTGCAAGGGGTTCCATCTTCACAAACCATTGTTTGGAAACGATGGGTTCAACCGTGGAATTACAACGGTAGCAATGCCCTACGTTATGCGTATGCGCTTGAATTTTAACAAGATTGCCACCCGCTTCAAGGTCAGCGACAATTTGTTTTCTCGCTACGTATCTATCCAAGCCTTCGTATTTGCCAGCCAAATGATTCATCGTACCGTCGTCGTTCATAACGCGGATAACAGGCAAAGCGTGGCGTTTTCCAACTTCAAAGTCGTTAGGGTCGTGCGCAGGCGTAATCTTTACGCAGCCCGTACCAAACGTAGGGTCTACGTATTCGTCCGCAACAACGGGAATTTCTCTGTCCGTAAGGGGCAATTTTAAAGTTTTGCCAACGAGCGCCTTATATCTTTCATCGTCGGGATGCACAGCAACCGCGGTATCCCCAAGCATCGTTTCAGGGCGGGTCGTAGCCACTACAACGTCCGCGCTGCCATCCGTTGCGGGATAGCGTAAATGCCAAAAATGTCCTTCTTCTTCCGAATATTCTACTTCCGCATCCGAAAGCGCCGTCTTACAGCAAGGACACCAGTTGATAATTCTATCCCCTTGATAAATAAGTCCCTTTTCGTAAAGATTTACAAACACTTCGCGGACTGCTTTCGAGCATTTTTCGTCCATTGTAAAAGCTTGTCTGGACCAGTCGCAAGACGTACCCATTTTCCGTTGTTGCAACATAATACGGTTGCCGTATTGTTCTTTCCAATCCCAAGCGCGCTTTAAAAAGCCGTCTCTACCAAGGTCCGCCTTGGTTAATCCGTCTTCCTTCATTTTTTCAACAATTTTTACTTCCGTAGCAATCGAAGCGTGGTCACATCCGGGAAGCCACAACGCCGCATAGCCCTGCATACGCTTAAAACGAATCAACGTATCTTGCATCGTAGCGTCCATAGCGTGTCCCATATGCAACTGCCCCGTAATATTAGGGGGCGGCATCATAATGGTAAACGGCACTTTATCCGCGTCCACTTCCGCGCGGAAATACCCCGATTGTTCCCAATCGGCGTAAATTCTGTCTTCAAAATCCTTTGGATTGTACGTCTTTTGCATATCCATATCAGTAAACCCCACTTTGGTTATCTTTTCCATATTTATGCCTTTATTTTTCCAAAAAGGCGCACTATTCTATATTAAAATAGCCTTACTATTATAAACCTTTCTTTTGTGTTTGTCAATAATAAACACCCATACATATAATATATTATTCTAAAAATTTTTCTTTGGGAGAGTTATTATGAAAAAAATTATCAAATGTATTTGCGCAACGCTTGCCGTCGCCCTTACCGCGCTGGTTTTTCCTTCGTGCGAAAAAGACGACGGTATGAAAAACCTTAAAATCAACGAAGTTACCCACTCCGTCTTTTACGCCCCCTTGTATTTGGCTGATTCGCTCGGTTATTTCGCCGAAGAAAATATCGAAATCGAATTGACCAACGGCGGTGGCGCAGACAATGTAATGTCCGCAGTCCTTTCGGGGGATTCCCATATCGGTTTTTGCGGACCAGAAGCAGCTTTATACGTACTTATCGGCGGTTCGACCGACGTTCCTACCGTGTTTGGTCAACTTACCAAACGCGACGGCTCTTTCCTTGTTTCCCGTAAAGCCGAACCCGATTTTAAATGGGAAAATTTAAAAGGCAAGGAAATTCTTGCAGGGCGCAAAGGCGGCGTACCCGCTATGACCTTTGAATACGTCCTTAACCAAAAAGGTTTGCGCGACGGCGCGGATTTAACCTTAAATTACGACGTAGCGTTTAACTTAATGACCAGCGCATTTGAAGCAGGCACAGCCGATTATTGCACAATGTTCGATCCCGTCGCATACGAATATGAAGCCGCAGGCAAAGGCTACGTTGTTGCTTCCGTCGGCGAAGCATCGGGCGAAGTCCCCTACACCTGCTTTATGGCAAAGCGTTCTTGGTTAGATAAAAACCAAACGACCGCCGAAGGTTTTTTACGTGCCGTTACAAAAGCGGTAAAATACGTCAACGAGCAACCCGAAGACACGGTTGCGAGCTATCTCACGGCATATTTCGAAGGCGTCAGCCAAACCGCGCTCGCTGCGTCCGTTAAGCGCTATAAAAATATCGACGCGTGGAGAACGGAGCTTACTATGACGGAAGACAGCTTTAACCGTTTACAAGACATTATCGAAAATGCAGGTGAGCTTTCCCGCAGAGCGCAAATGAACGAGCTCGTCAACAACACTTACGCGCAAAAGGTTTATAAGGAAGTATACAACAAGTAAAAACAAAGGAATACAGCCATGAAAGAAGTTTTACGATTCGATAACGTTTCGATGCACTATCATAGCAAACAAGGCGAAACCATTGCCTTACAAGACATCAGTTTTTCCGTAGCCGAAGGCGAATTTGTTGCTATTATCGGCCCGTCAGGTTGTGGAAAAACCACTCTTTTATCCCTTGCCGCAGGTTTAATCACACCTACCAACGGAAAAGTTGTCAACGACGGGTATTCCTTTGGGTATATGCTGCAAAAGGACGAATTGTTCCCCTGGCGAACAATTGAAAAGAATATTTTTCTACCCTTGGAAATCAAAAAGCGCAACACGCCGCAAAATAGAGAAAGAGCGCTTGCTCTTGCGGAAAAGTACGGCTTAAAACAATTTTTAAAAAACTATCCGTCATCCCTTTCGGGCGGTATGCGCCAGCGCGCCGCGCTGATTCGCACTTTGTCCGTAGACCCCGACGTATTGCTTCTTGACGAACCCTTTTCCGCGCTCGATTACCAAACGCGGCTCTCCGTTTGCGACGACGTATATAAAATCATCCGCAGCGAAAAGAAAACCGCGCTTTTGATAACGCACGACATCAGCGAAGCGATTTCTCTCGCCGATAAAATTTTCGTACTGACCCGCCGCCCTGCCAAGGTGATATCCGAACACGTCTTAGGTTTTATGGAAGACGAACCGTTAAAAAGAAGAGAAAACAAGGATTTTTCGCACTGGTTTGAAATCCTTTGGAAGGAGTTAAACGTATGAAAAACAAAAGCGCATTTTCCAAAGAACATCTTTTATATTTACGAACGGAAAAAAGAAAAAACGCATTTGTCAACCTTACGCGCGTTGCTATTTTAGCGTTTTTACTTATCTTTTGGGAACTTTCCGCGCGTTTTGCATGGGTAAATCCCTTTATCACAAGTTCCCCGTCAAGAATCGCCAAAACCATAGCCGACTTATATAAAAACGGTTCGCTTTTTTATCACGTAGGCACTACCCTTTGGGAAACGTTGGCGGGCTTTTTTATCGCCGTTGCTTTGGGGTATACCATCGCCCTATTGCTCTGGTGGAGCGACGCCGCGCGCCGCATTAGCGAGCCGTATTTCGTCGTATTAAACGCTTTACCTAAAATCGCCCTTGGCCCGCTGATTATTATTTGGTGCGGCACAGGCAGTAAAGCCATCGTATTTATGACCGTTTTTATAGGGCTTATCGTAGCCATCTTAAATATGTTAAGCGGGTTTATGGCAACCGATAAAAACAAGTTGCTTCTATTGCAATCGATGGGCGCGACAAAGCTGCAAATTTTAACCAAGCTTGTCATTCCGTCGTCCTTACCAAACTTTATTTCTATGCTAAAAATCAACGTAGGTATGGCTTGGATCGGCTCGATTATGGGCGAGTATATCGTATCCAAAGCAGGCATCGGCTATTTAATCGTTTACGGCGGACAGGTTTTTAAGCTCGATCTTGTAATGAGCGCCGTATTTATTCTTTGCGTGTTAGCCGCCGCTATGTACGCTGCCGTAGCGCTCATAGAAAAGCTTACTATTAAATCCACCTAAAAAGGCACTCCCGCTCTAAACGGAACGGGAGTATTTTTATGCTTTTATCCTTTGACCGCGCCGCTTGTAACCCCTTCCACGTAGTATTTTTGCATACTCATAAAAAGAGTTACGATGATTGCGCCCACAACAAACGCGCCCGCGCAAAACACGGTAAAATTATCGTTAAAACTGTTCTTTTCCGCATTTATCATTTTATATAGCCCCAGCGAAACGGTGTATTTTTCTCTATCGCTGATAATCGTATTGACAAAGATAAAATCACACCAAGGCGCTATAAAAGACGTAAGCACGGTGTAGACAATAATAGGTTTTGCAAGCGGTAAAATAATATTGACGAAAACAATAGGCTGGCTTGCCCCGTCTAAAATCGCCGCTTCTTCCATCGCTTTGGGAATGGTATCAAAAAAGCCCTTGCATATATAGTAAGACAAAGCCGCGCCGCCCGAATACACCAAAATCAAAGCCAACAGCGAGTTTGTAAGCCCCATCGCTTTTAATATAAAATAAACGGCTATCATACTCATAAACCCAGGAAACATACCAAGGACAAGCAAGACGTTCATAATCGGTTTACGGAAACGAAACCGCAATCGAGAAAGCGCATAGCTGACCATAAGGATAAAAACCGTTGTCAATAGACAAGAGCTGATGGAAACAAGCAGGGTGTTCCCTAGCCATTTAACAAACAAAGTATCCGAGAACAGCCGCGTAAAATTTCCAAAGCCCAATCGTAAATTTTCAGGAATAAGCGTGTTGATAATCCCCGTAGACGGCGTAACGCGAAACGCCGTATACACCAAATAGCAAATGGGCAACACCCATAAAACGCCTAAGGTTATCAATATGCCGTATACGCATACGTTGGAAACGCGATTAAATAATTTTGCCGATTTTCTCATTGAAACGCCCCCTCGTTTTTCACCGCCGAAGTTCTGTTAAAGGTAATAAGCGACAACACGGCGCAAATGACAAATATTACGATACCGATTACGGATGCAATATTATATTTCGGATTTTGGTCAACGGTCAAACGATACAGCCACGTCACCAAAAGGTCGGTAGACTGCGCCTGCGAACCGCCGCCGTAATATACGTTATCCACAGGCCCGCCCCCCGTCAATAGCCAAATGACGTTGAAATTATTGATATTCCCTACAAATTGCGTAATTAAATACGGTGTCGTAATATGCATCATATACGGCAGGGTTATCGCAAAAAAGATTTTTACGACGTTTGCCCCATCAATTCTCGCCGCTTCGTAATAATCGGACGGAATGTTTAATAAAATCCCCGAGCACATCAATAAGGTATACGGCACACCTATCCAAATATTCACCAAAATAATCATAAGCCTTGGCAAAAGCGCAAAATTACGCTGATCTGTCAACCATAAAATATTTGTACCGAGCAATTTATTGAGTATACCGTCTCCATCTAAAATCTTTTGCATCAAAAGCAAAGTAACAAACTGCGGTATGGCAATCGCGATAACGAACAACGTTCTCCATAAAGCTTTTAACTTTATACCTTTTTTATGAATAAGCAACGCTATGATTAAGCCTAAAAAATAGTTGGTAAAGGTTGCAAAAAACGCCCATACAAACGTCCAAAGCAAAACCCGTAGAAACACAAGCGCAAAACCCGCCGTCCCGCCCGACAAAGAAAACATTACCTTGAAGTTGGCAAATCCAACCCAGTCAAATAGTTTTCCTGGGGGCATATGCGCGTAATCGTAGTTGGTAAAGGCAATCAGCACCATAAACACAAGGGGCATTACGGTGAATATCAAAAGCCCAATAAAAGGCAAAAGCAATAGCGGGATATAAAACCGTCGATTAAACAACTCGTTGAAATCTTCCATAATCGAAGAAATGCTTTCTCCGTTTCGCAAGCGCCTATCGTTTTCCCAACTGCCCTTTACCTGCATCGTCCAAACGACAAAGAACAAACCCGCAATCAACAAGCTTGCCACTCCGTATAACAAAATCAAAAAGGAATTATCCCCTTTTATCTTTTCAAAAATTTGCAAGCTTTCATTCCATTGTTCCCCTGAAAGCTTCGTCCCTAAATTTCCCGAAAAGAGTTGCCCAACAAACCGTCCGCCCGCAAAAATCATATACAGGAAAAAGCCTGCCTGCACGGTCATATAGAACAACCCTTTTATAATTTGTCCACGAGCAATTTGCCCAAATCCCATCAATAAAAAAGAGACGCGGGTAATCCAAGAACTTTGCTTTATCCAAGAAAGCAACTTATTCCCCGTTGTCTGCTTCGGGCTGTTTACTTCTTCTTTTTCCACGTCTCCCCCTTACTCAACTTTCTTTTTTCGTCGTTTTCTTAATAGCGTTTACGCATGCCTTTAATTGCGCGTCTAAATCAAAGCTGCCGCTTTGCGAGCCAGTAATCATTGCCGAACCAAGCCCTTCCATAGGCACCCAAAGCGTTGAAGGAACTTCTTTTTGCGTTTTACTAAACTGCAACTGCTCGGTAATCGCCTTGGCGCATACGTCAGACTGAATTTTTTCGTTTTTACGCGCTTCTATATTCGTAGGGACGTAGCCGCGATTTTCAAAGTGCTTGATTTGATTTTCTTGGCTCGTATAAAACTCCGCAAAATCCATTGCGTCCGTCTTGTGTTTGGAATAGTTGTTGATACCCATAACTTTATACCCCGCAAAGGAAACAAGCTGCACTTGCTTTTCCCCTTCCAAGCCCTTATTTAACGTATACGTCGGCAATTTCGTAGCCGCAAAATTTTCGCCTAAATATTCCGCGATGGCAGACTTATTCCAAATCCCTGTAACCGCCGCAATAATACTCCCGTCGTTAAAACCCGCTACAATTTTAGAATCGTTTGCGTCCGCTTTAAAATTTTTATTTTTTACATAGCTCCACATAGCTTGCGCAACCGTTTTCCCTTTGGCGTTATCAAAGTCGCATTCGATATTCGTTTCCGCTAAATCCTTGTCGTACGTCACCGTATAGCCTAAATCTTCACCAAAGAAAAAAGAAGTGGTGTACCAACCGTCCGCCATAGGAAATGCAAACTGTTTTTTATCCGTACACTTTGCCAAAATCCCGTCAAAGCTCTTTACGTCCGTTTCCGTCAACGCCGCTTTGTTATAATAAAGGAAAAAAGTATTGTCCGTAAAAGGTATGCCGTACACTCCTTCCCCATCGCCGCTGTTTATCGTTACGGATCCCATAGCCCCCGAAGCGGTCGCTTTTTTAATACGCTCTAAACGCTCGCCGGCAATTCTCGCAAGCGCGTCCCCATTGATAAGTTTAGGCAACTGGTCGTTGACGCAAGAATATACGTCCGCCGCATTCTCCACATCGTTCAACACACGCGTAGCTACGTCATTTTCGCCTTGAATATCAATGGTAAATTGATAATTTTTATCCGGGTTTTTCGCCTTAAAAGCTTCCGCTACCTGTTGCGCAAAAGAACGATCCGCTTCCGAGACCCAAACAGTGAGCTTGATTGCGCCGTCGTCCATTTTATCCCTGCAACCGTACGCGCCGCATAAAGCAAACGCCGCCAGCGCGCCGCACGCGCCTTTAAATAATTTCTTCATATACACTCCTTCGTTCTCGCGAACCTTTTTCATTAGTTTTTCTTTTCCATGCGTTTTTTATACCACAAAAAGAAAAACTCCTTCGCTAAACGAAAGAGTTTTTATATTTTATCGATTGTACGTTTGCGCAAGAGCAAGCAACCAAGCTGCTTTTCTTCGTCCAAAATCTTTTTCTATAAAGCGGAACGTCCAATTTTGCATAGACACGGTAGCAGGAGCGTTTAAACGCGCTTCGCCGCCCATACAATTTACGTCCTGCATCGGCACGATTACGCAATCGGCTTTGGACGCAAAAAGCAATTCAATAATCGTCTTACATTCGTCTTCTACTGTCTCGGTTATATACGCTACGTCCGCAGCCAAACATTCGATTTCCAACTGCTTTTCAAAATCCTTGCGTTGCTTTTCATCCATACTTTCCAAAAAAGAACGCAGGGTGTCGTTATCGTGCGTACCCGTATACGCTACGCAATTTCCCGTATCGAAATTAGACGGTAAATATACGTTAGCGGGGTCGCCGTCAAAGGCAAATTCAAACACTTTCATCCCGGGATAACCCGTATCTCTCATCAGTTGTACCACGCCATCGTCGATTATCCCCAAATCTTCGGCAACAATAGGATACTCTTTCCCCAACGCCTGAAAAAGCTCCACTTTCGGTCCAGCCAACCATTGCCCTTCCTTTGCGCTTACTGCGTCTGCGGGAATAGCAAAATAGCTGTCAAAAGCGCGGAAATGGTCGATACGCACAATATCAAACAAAGAAAAGGTATATTCCATTCTTTCTTTCCACCAACGATAGCCATCCGCTCTATGTTTATCCCAGTCATATACGGGATTCCCCCAAAATTGACCGTCGTCGCAAAACGCGTCGGGCGGTACGCCTGCGCGCAGGGACAAATTCCCCGCTTCGTCGAGCGCAAAGAGTTTTTCGCGATACTTCCACGTTTCTACGCTGTCTTCCGCAACGTAAATGGGCATATCCCCCATAATCAATATACCTTTTGCGTGCGCGTAATTAAGCAAATCACGCCATTGCCGTAAAAACAAATATTGCGTGAATTGCCAAAATTCTATTTCTTCTTTATGCTCTGTAATAAAGGCGTTTAAAGTAGCTTCGTCCGCTTCCGCGTACGGCTTGTCCCACATCGTCCAAGGCGCAAAATTAAACTTGGTTTTCAATGCCATAAACAATGCGTAATCCGCGTACTTGCCTTCCGATAAAAAAGCCTGCCAGCTTTCATCGTTTTTATTAAAACGGGCAAACGCTTTTTTCAAAACTTGATTCTTTTGAAAGAATTGCCGACCGTAATCCACCCGTCTTTCGTCTTCTTGCCACGTAAAACTTTGATAATCGGCTTCTTCCAACAAACCGTCTTGCGCGAGCAGGTCAAAATCAATAAAATAGGGATTCACCGCATCCGCAGAGCAAGATTGATACGGACTATCGCCATACCCCGTGGGAAGCAAGGGCAAAACCTGCCAAATTTTCATTCCTGCGGAAGCCAGCCAGTCCACAAAATTATACGCGCCTTGTCCAAGCGTGCCTATTCCGCAATTAGACGGAAGCGCGGAAACAGGCATTAAAATTCCACTTTTTCTGTTTACACTATCTCTTTTCATATTCTAAACTTTATTTTGCTTCTTTTGTAAAAAAATTATTCCGTTTGTATACGAGAAAGCAAAACTTTTTCAAATTTCGCATTTCCTTGTATTCGTTCCTTATTAAGCGCCTTTTCAGCCAACTCTTTACGGATTTCCACTTCTTCAAAATCCTTACGCATATACGCCAAAGCCGCTTGAATACGATGCGCCGTAGTTATATCCTTGGAAAGATAAGAAAAACAAAGCTTTTCGCATTCTTCCGCGCGTTCTATATCTTGATTAACCGCGTGCATATACGCAAGCTCCGCGGCGATTTTTCCCACTTCTTCATCGGATAAATACGCCTGTGTCTGCGCCAAGCGGTTGAGTTGGTCTGCCGCTTCGTCAAAATCCCCTTTTTCTAAACAATAGCGATATCGTAAATCGAGCATAACGGCAAAAAGCGGCTCGTCTTCGCAAAGCTGCGGTTGGTCAAAAAACCAGCTTTTGTCAATTTCGGCAAAACTCTTCCCTTCGTAGAGCTGACCGTGAATTTCCATAGCCGCAAGCATATTTTGTTCGACGTCTTCCCCCTTTTTAATACCGCGATATACCGCTGCGTCCGTTTTCCCGCCCGCCAAATACGCAGGAATGACGTTGAGCAAAAACAAATACGCAAAATAGGGTATCATCGCCCATAAAACGAATGTTACCGCACCCAAAACGGCGCACACGATTGCTCCCGCAAGCAAGAAAACAAGCATAACGCCTTCAAAAATTAAGCCGCCGATTGCGTAGCTTGCCACGCGTTTTTTCATATTGCCGCCACGTTTCGGAATCACCTGCGTTTGGTCCGCCGCAAAAGGCGAAGCCAAAGAAAACTTCACTCTGCCGTCCTTACGAATGAAACGGAAGCAAAAGGCTTTAAAATACACGTATTCCATACCGTTGATTTGCGCAAAGCAAAGATGCCCAAGCTCGTGAAAAATAGGTGCGAATACAAATCCGTATACCATACCTATCAGCACGGATATTATCTCTTTCGTACCGATTTGCCAAGCAAAATAAAACGCAAACACGTAACCAGCCAACAATAATGCCGTAAGCAAAACGTTGTATATCGTCAAGAGTGTTTTTTTCATTTTTTACTCTCCATCAACCCGAGTTTGATTGCGTAGCCTTCCAAATTATCCGTATCGCTGGCAATCAGCGTATCTACATTCAGTTCTTGCATCAACGTCGCCAAAAGCACCGCGCCGCCCGTCAGAACGTCCGCTCTGCCCTTAGGTATACAAGGAAGCGCCGCAATCTCTTCCACGGACATCGTCAAAAGCTTGTCCGCCATCGCTTGCATTTGCATTGCTGTAATTTTAGCGCCCGTGATTTTCGCCGATTGATAGGTTTCTAAACGTAAAATTTGCGCGGCGAGCGTCGTAGCTGTACCGCCTATCCCATATAAAACGCCGTTTGTAGGAACAACCCCAAATTCTTGCGCCGCCTTTTTGGCTTCGTTTACCAAAGCGACTTTATCTCTACCGCACTTGTCTTTCAATCGCACAACCCCGATATTTACGCTCTTTTTATAGATGATTGCTCCGTTCCTTTTCACGACGATTTCCGTGCTTGCCCCACCGATGTCAATCACGCCGCCATCCGCGCCGCCAAGCGCGCCTAAAATGCCGATTTCCGCTTCTTCTTCCCCAGAAATCACTTCGATTTGCAAGCCGCAAAGTTCTTGCACTCTATCTACAAATTCTTGTCCGTTTTCTGCGCTACGTACCGCCGCTGTAGCGAACGCGACGATTGTTTCCGCGCCTTCTTGAGATGCTTTTTGATAAAACAATTCAACCGCGCGAGCGGAACGCTCAATCGCGGCGGCGTTTAAGATGGGTTTTTCGGCAATACCTTCCCCCAATCTTGTCGTTTGCAGGCCCTTATATAAAACTTTTCCGTCCGCCACAAACATTAGGCGAACGGAATTCGAGCCGATGTCAATCACGGCAAATTTTTTCATTATTTATTATCCCTTACAAAACCTTCCTGGAATGCAAGCCAATCCTTTCCCATTTCCGATTCAAGGAAAGAAAGCTCGTCTTTCATATCCGTGTTCATTTGTTCATATCTTGCGTTTTCTTTTTCGAGTTTTTCCTTACGATTATTAAGAACCGCCATTGTAATCCATTGATAGCATACAAAACCAACAAGGAACACAAGCAAAACGGTTGCAGCGGATACGCTGGCCGTTATTATTTTTCTCATTTTATCTTGCGTCATAAAATCTCCTTCTTTTTCAAGAGTTTCTTCTTGGTTTTTGTCTTTTTTGCTACCTTTACGAGCATATTATAACATACTTTTTCTAAAAATGCAAGTATTCTGCGTAAAGTTTTTGAATATAATACCCCGCCAAGCGCGTAACCTATCCACATATATATCCGTTGCGACGGAAAATTTTGCGTAAAGGAAAAGCACACGCAACCCATTGCAAACGTCGTAAAAAAAGCTACGTCCAGCAATATACCTATTATATTCTTTCTCCTTTCACAGCCAAAAAGCAGACGAAAAAGAGCAAAAACTTCATAAAGTAGTCCACCGCAGTATCCAAACACCGCGCAAAGGATAAAAACGGAAAATTGCCCTACGCTGTCCATTATTTGAAAATTTTAGACATAAAGCTCTTCCCACCGTAGGAAATACCCGTCACCGAGCCTTCCGCGCTGAACGCGCCGCTCGTTTTGGAAAAGCCGATTATCTTCAAGCCTGTACCAACGACGTGCATTTTCTCCCCGCCCAGCAGAGCAAGTACGATTTTCACTTCCGAAAACGCCATTACGCTTTCCACCGCGCTGACGGTGATATTTTTCCGTTGTTCGATTGTAACGATATGTTTATTTTCTTGCATACTTTATCGTATGCGTAAAAAAGTAGAATATGCTATTTAAATAAACTTTTCTAAAAAAGAATGTTTTTCGCCGTCTTGTTTATATTCGGCAAGGGTATCCAGCTGTACATTGTGTATACTTTGGAAAATATTGTTTTCAACGTTTTCATTTTCCTTTTTCAGCTGCGCGATCAATTCTTTCACTTTGCGCCGTGCTGAAAAGGTGTCTTCATCGCACCCTGTTAAGTTTTGCGTAAATTTACACGCACATGCAATAAATTGCAAATGATTATATTCTTTCCAAAGCAAAATATCTTTTTCTAAAATACAATACATCGGACGAATGAGTTCCATCCCTTCAAAGTTTGCACTTTTTATACGCGGAAGCATACCTTGCAACTGTCCGCCGTACAACATACCCATAAGAGTTGTTTCAATCACGTCGCTCTTATGATGCCCAAGCGCAATTTTATTGCAACCCAGTTCTTTTGCCTTTGCGTACAAATGTCCGCGACGCATACGCGCGCACATATAACAAGGCGATTGCGCGTTCACCGAGTCCGCCGCGGCGAACACGTCGCTTTCAAACACCGTGATGGGTACGTTTAAAAGCTTTGCATTATCTTCTATCCGTTGGCGGTTTTCTCGATTATATCCAGGATCCATCACCAAAAATACAAGCTCAAACGGAACGTCGCTGTGTCTACGTAGCTCTTGCATAAGCTTTGCCAGCAGCATACTATCTTTCCCGCCCGAAATACAAACGGCTATTTTGTCGCCCGCTTGTATCAACTGATATTTTTTCACCGCTAAAACGAAAGGCGACCAAATACTTTTGCGATACGTTGTAATAATCGAACGCTCGATTTGTTGATATTTCTTCAACTGCTTTGCCATAAAAACTCCTGCGAGATTTTTCGTCATTATAGCAAATCGGCGCGTTTTCGTCAAGCTTTTCTTATCGAATGATAAGCAATTTCTCCTTCGCCCGGGTAATCGCCGTATACAGCCAACGGTTTTTCTCTTCCCCAAACGCCCAAGACTCATCAAAAACGATTACAAAATCAAACTCCGAGCCTTGCGCCTTATGGCAAGTTACCGCATAGGCAAATTCAAATCGGCAAACGGGCTCATCGGATACCGAGCGGAGTTTTCGTAAAAGCTGGAAATTGTCTTCGCCGACCACCGTTCCGTCCGAAAGTGTGACTGCGCGCCAACCGTATGTATGCGCGTAACGCCCTTTTGTAAAAATCCCCGTATCGAACGGAACTTTTACCCCCTCTTCCATAAAATCAGCGGTAAACTCCATAGTCGCCAAATCATCCACGCTTTCTACGATATTTCGCGCTGTACCGATGATACCGTTTACAAGATGAAAACGCTCTTCTTTATCCAAAGGTTTTTCCCAATCGTTTAAGGTACAAATCAGTTTTTCCCCTTCCAAGGGCAAACGTTCTTCTTTGGAAATCCCTTTATAGCGGCGCACTTCGTTGTTGACGTCGTTGCGTGTTTTGTTGCGTCCGCATATAATTTGGTTCGCCGACAAAAACAGTCGCTTTCTTTGTTCGCCACTTAACGCGCCCTTTCTAATGACGCAAACCTTATCCCCGTAATTCCCATAAGTAATTTCTTGGCCTTGCCGAGCCATTGTCGCTACGCGAATGATAGGATTATCTTCCGCTTGCCGCACAATTTCCGTCATCGTATAATGCGGATTTGCCAGCAACGGACAAGCGCCGTTTACGGGCGGAAGCTGCGCTCCGTCGCCGCAAAACAGACATTTTACGTTAAAGCTCAACAAATCATATAAAACGGTTTCGTTTATCATCGACGCTTCGTCAATGATAATCAACTTAATTTTTTCGTCAATCTTCTCTCTTTTTATAAAGGAAAGGTCTTGCCGTTCGATAATTTCACCGTTTTCGTCCACGTCAAATTCTTCCCCGTCGCGCACGTAAATCAAGCTATGTACCGTTCCCGCAAGGGTACCCTTTTTTACAAGGTTTGCCGCCGCTTTACCAGTAGGCGAAACAAAAACCGCTTCCTTGCCTATCTTTAAACGCAATTCGTTTTTGACAAGATAATCAATCAAAAAGGTCTTTCCCGTGCCCGCATAGCCACTTAACACAAAGATTTGATTCTCCGTATTAAAGTACCATTCTTTAATCATATTCTTGGCTATTTCTTGACATTTTGTAAGCACGATTTTCATAACTGTATTTAGTATAACACAAATTTTTCCATATTGCAAGCATTTTACGAACATTTGTTCATATTTTTTTAAAATAAAAAATCGGGGGTTAAAAAACGCCCCCGACCGTACCATTTTAAACTATATTTGCACAAATTTCATAAGCAAAGTTTTATCCCCCTGCTTTAAACATATATTTATTTCTCCTTGTTTCATGGGAAACTCTTTCTTCACAAAGGAAAAGGTATCCGCATAAAAGGTTATCGTTTGTCTTTCTTCATTATATATATAATCCCCTTTCACCCGTTTTTCTGCCCCGTCCTTGGTTTTGGCGTATAGAGCGTATTCTTTTTCCGTCTTTAATTCCAAACGAATATACGAAAAGTCATCCAACAAATTTTTTTCGTTTAATTGCGCCAAGCGGCACTCGTACGTACCCAAATAAGGCTTCGTTATATCGGATAAGGGTTGCGTTTTCACCGCACTCCACCAAGGAAACATAAACAAAAGCGCGGCAAGCATAGCAAATATAGAACTTCTTAATTTTATTGTTTTCATACGGGTAGTATATGTGATTTGCGAATTTTTATCCGTTTTTGACGCTTTGCTATTAAAATTTTTTCG
>JBGVRC010000096.1:0-4508 GCA_045128055.1 Candidatus Scatosoma sp.
TCGATGTACGCGGAAGACACTTCCAAGCAGGGCATCGTAGTCGTTACGGGTATTACGACTTGGGACGGTCAATTAACGTCGGGCGTAAACGGCAACGGCACGCAAATCAACTACGGCTTCCCGTATATGATTCAAGACGCGGCAAACGGCGGCTTCTGTCAAAGCGCGTTGAGATCTTCCGCTCTCGGTAGAGCAAACCTTGTAGACGGCAAGAATTACCGCCTTATTATGGGCTTCACGGGCGAAGGCAGCGCGATTACTTTGAACTGGTGTTTGTATGATTTGGATACGAAAGCGGTTGTGGAAGAAAGCAGTATGACGACGTGGAACTTCTTTACGGGTTCTAACGCGCAGGTCGGCAATATGACCATCAACGATTTGTCCGGTTCTATCGTATTCTACGGTAAGTTCGGTACGACCTGTACGTTTAGCAACGTAAACGTAGAAAACGGCAATTATGCAGACATCGTTGCGAAAAACATCAACGCATAAGAATTTTTTGTAAACAAAACCGTTGGCAGTTCGGTTAGGAGCTGCCAACGGGAAATTGGAGATATTATGAAAAAAATCAAACACATATTGTTGTCGAGCGTTCTTTTGGCGTCTACTTTTTGCGGAGTAGGCTGTGGGGAACAGGACTCGTTGGCGAAAAAAGACGTTCCCGATTATTCGGGATATACCCACGAGTTCGATTTCTACGGTTATTCTTCGCTTCATCGCGGATATTACACGATTGACGACGTAAAATACGACCTTGGCGAAAACTTTATGACGGTAGAACAGTATCAACTGTATAAAGACGTTGGTATGACGATTTTCTATACGCAATCCGCCCTTAAAATCGATACGAAAGGCGGGCGCGAAGCGGGCTGGGAAAAGGCTAAGGTGGAAATCGACAAATTTAGATCCATCGGTATGGATAAATGCACGCTGTACGACGAAGATTTGTCTTGGCTTGGCTTAAATGATTATAAGGACGAGCCGCTCGTTGGGGAAGGTATGCGTTTTGCCACCAACGACGAGTTGGACGAATACGTTTACAGCTTGGTTTCCTTATATGCGGACTATCCTGGGGTGTACGGTGTTGCGCTTGCGGACGAACCCAAATATAAAGCGGTGGAAGCGTACGGCGAAGTGTACAATTCCATTCTTCGCGTCAATGAAAAGTATGGATATAACTTGTATCCCGACTATAACCTTAACCCCTTGAATTTAAACGAATTTGTTTATCAAGAATACTATCCGTACGTAGAAGGCACGGCGGAAGGGGCTGACCCCATCACGGGTAAGGTGTCGTTTGAAGACGGTATGAAGCGTTATCAAGCGTATATCGAAGGGTATATGGATTCGTTAAATCCCAGCGCCATTCAATACGACGATTATCCCTTGCGTAACGGGTATCTTTCGCCTACGTACATTCCTTGTCTGCAATACGTAGCGGAAGTAGCCAAAGAAAGGGGGATTGAGTTCCATATGGTAACGCAAACCTTTGGTATGTATTCGGAAGGCAGTCTTTCCACCCGTCCTTTGACGAAAGCGGGGGCAAATTGGCTGAATAATATGCTTTTGGGCTTCGGCGTAAGCGAAATTTCCTATTTCACCTATTATACGAGAATGGAAAATAGAACGGACGGCGAATCTTTCATTGACGGGCAGTCCTTTGTGGATATGTACGGCAAGCCTACCAACATCTACTATATGATGAAGGAAATTATTGCCAACAATAAAAAATTTGCGCCTGCCGTTTTGCAATTTAAGTACCAAAAGAGCGGCGTATGGACCCAGCTTCCTTTAAACTATTCGGGTGATCATCTTCGTTATACGGAACAAAACGTACAAACGTACGAAAAAGTGAAGAGCGTTTCTATCAACAAGGAATGCGCGATGGTAAACGAGCTTTACGACAAGGAAAACGATAGATATATGTATATGGCAATGAATATCGTTGACCCTGAATACCAAGGCAGCCCCGTATATCAAACGATTACGTTGGAATTTGCTTCGGAATATAAATACGCGCTTGTGTATAAGGACGGAGAACAGACTTTGCATAAGTTAAAGAATGGGAAATTGAGCGTGAAGGGCGCGCCCGGCGACGCTTCGTTCGTAATCCCGTTTTAATAAAAAACAATAGGGGTTTCTCATGGAGAAAATGATTAAGAGCATTATGCGAAAAGAGTACTGCTCGCCCAACGTTGACGTATATGATTTGGACGAAACGAAGGATATTTTGTGTATGTCCAACGAAGCAAACGACAACGAATTTGGCGCAGGCGGTTTGGGCGGATTTGTAGATTAAGGAGAAAAAGGAATGAAAAAGAGTTTTAGATTAACAACGCTTTTTACACTCATCGCGGGTTTTATCCTTTCGTTGATTGTGTCCATTTCCTTGTGTATCACGCCCGTAAAAGCGGCAAGCGCAGGCGGTATCGTATTTGAAATGGAGTACGGCGCTTCGGTTAAGCTGAGCGGCAACGGGCTTCGTTTCAAAGTAAAAATGGACGAAGGGTATTATGATTACATAACCCAAAACGACGACGTAGAGCTTTACGGTTACATCGCGCCCGTGCAAGAATTTGACAAGACGTCGAATTACGAAGACTTATCCGTTAAGGTCGGCGGCGTGTTGGACGAAGGGAAGATTTACGAAGAAGACGGATTTTATTGGGCAAATATGGTAATCACCGATTTGGACGAATATACCAGCGGCGGCACGTATTTGTACGCGCAGTCTTTTTCGGCGATTGCGATTATTAAGGATATGACGGGCGGTTTTGCGCAGTATATCTATGCGGATATGGCGAAGGACGATACGGCGGTTAGCAATATCGAAGCGCAAAACAGAACGCAGTACCAAGTTATCAACGCGGCTTTCCTGGACGGGGACAAGAGCTATGAAAGCAGTATTATCGCCGCGTACGGCGACTGGTACGGTACGGAAAAATATCCTATCCTTATCCAAACGGAAGCGGATTACAACGCGTTTGTTGCCAAGATAGAAAACGCTGCGTTTAAGGCAAAGGTTGAAGGAAAACACGTCTTTGTAAAAGAAGGGCTCAACGTTGACGTAACGAGCAAAGTGAACGTTACGCAAAAAACGGGTCATATCGTAACCTTCTACGACGGCAACAAAGTAGTGGACGTGCAATTTGTGGCAAACGACGGCGATACGATCCCGCCCACGATTACCAAAGAAGGGTATAATTTTGTCGAATGGGTTGGCGCTACTACGGACATTACGCAAGATGAAAACGTATATGCGAAATGGAAGTTTAGCAAAGGGGAAGTGCAAGACCTTGGCGGTATGAAGGTGTACGGCGTTACGCTTGCAAACGGCAATGTGATTTCCAACAAAAATAGCCTTATCGGTGAAAAGGTTGTGTTGTCAAGCGGTTATTTGGGCGACGGCGCGTATTATCCTAATGAAACGGGGAACACTAACGACCCTACCGACGAAAAAAACACGGCAGACCAAGCGTATCTTGCCTACGACGGCAACTACGGCTTTGACGATTATTTCGTGGTTGATTTCACGGGCAAAAATATGCCTACGGTTGCGTTCTTTGCGAATAACTACAACAACTCCATTTTCTACGGCGACGGTACGAAAAATGGCGTTGTCGTTTCGACGGGTTTAACTTGGCCCGACGGTAGATTGTTTACGGAAGGGGCAGGCTCCGATGGCAAAGGGCCTTACTGTACGAGTGTTTGGGACGGTAAAGGGCTTGCTATGTGGGGTCCACACATGATTTACTCCACGGCGAAGAATGCAAGTAACACTTCTAACGGCGTATTGTTGCACGCCAACGAAAGCGACGTAGCGCTTGGCAGAGCAAACCTTGTGGATAATACGAAATACCGCGTTATTATGGGTATGCAGCCCGGGGACGACCCTTCCAACAAGGCAATCAAGCTTGTGTACAATTTGTATAACTTGGACACGAACGAGCTTGTAGAAAGCAAATCGATCAACACCTATAACTTCTTTACGGACGGTTGGGTAAACGGTCAAACGAGAGATCAGTTCTGTCAAGGTTCTATCGTATTGTACGGACATTTCGGTACGACCACCGTTCTCGATAAGACGTACGATATTTATGAAGATACGACGCTTGACGCGGTAGCAGAAGCGTTTGGGTTTGGTTTGGAAAATGCGTATAATTCGACGATAAGAGAAGGCAAAGTCGTTTTAAGCGCGGGTTCTATCGGCAACGGCGCGAATTATACTATCGGTCAAAATAACGGCGGTTACGTTGATCAACCTTATTTTGCTCTTGACGGCAATTATGGTTTAAACGACTATATCGCTTTCAATTTCACGGGCAAGAATATGCCTGAAATCGCTTTCTTTGCAAAGAATTACAACAATTCGATGTACGCGGAAGACACTTCCAAGCAGGGCATCGTAGTCGTTACGGGTATTACGACTTGGGACGGTCAATTAACGTCGGGCGTAAACGGCAACGGCACGCAAATCAACTACGGCTTCCCGTATATGATTCAAGACG
>JBGVRC010000097.1:0-43467 GCA_045128055.1 Candidatus Scatosoma sp.
GAAAGGCTGACCACCATCATATCCGCCGCATTGTAAAAAGTTTGCAGCAAATTCGTCGTAACAATGGGCAGAATAAAACGGAGGAGCTTAAAAAATATCTTCCCCTCCGTGAAATCAATCCGTTTCTTTTGCGTTTCTTGCATGTTTACGCCTAACCAACCCTTTTCTCTCTTTTTCTCTCTATTTCCCCAAACTTATTGGATTATGCTTTCAATTTTTCAATGATTTCCGCTCTGTTTTCCGCCTTAAAAACAGCGCTGCCCGCCACGATAACGTTTGCGCCCGCAGCCTTGGCTTCCGCTACGTTTTCCGCCGTAATTCCCCCGTCAATTTGCAGGTCTATATCCTTGCCGCTTTCGTCAATAATCGCGCGAATTTCCCGCACTTTATCCAGCACAGACGGGATAAACTTTTGCCCGCCAAAACCAGGGAAAACACTCATTACGAGTACCATATCGCAAAGCAAAATTTCGTTTTTTATCTTTTCCACGGGTGTGTCGGGATTGATAACCGCCCCGCACTTTTTCCCCGTTGATTTGATAAGCTTTAACACCTGCGCAAGGTTGTCTTTGCAGGCTTCGTAATGCACGGTGATAATATCCGCGCCCGCCGCCGCAAAGCGTTCTACGTACTTTTCGGGCTGGACAATCATCAAATGGCAATCCAAAGGCAAAGCGGTGACTTTGCGCAAGTCTTCCACCATTTTAATGCCAAAGGTGATATTGTTGACAAACACGCCGTCCATTACGTCACAATGCACCAAATCCGCCCCGCTCTCTTCCAAAGAACGTACTTCTTCACCCATTTTGGAAAAATCCGCCGATAAAATAGACGGCGCAATTTTAATTGTCTTCATAATTCTCTCCTTCGTGAAATATGCGATTGTATAGTCGTTTTTTCTTCTAAATAGCTTGCACGCAACACCCCACACGCCCCGCCTATATCCACACCAATTTGTCTACGGAGTGTAGCCGACAAACCGCCCTTTTCCAACAAACCTAAAAACCTATACGCTTGCTTGTCGGACAAAGCCTTCAAATCCCGCTCCTTCACTTCGTTTAAGCGGATTAAATTCACGTGACAGGGCTTACCTTTAAGCAACGTTATCAACGCCTTGGCGTGCTGCTCGTCGCAGTTTTCTCCGTCGATTAAGGTATATTCAAAATAATATCGCCTGCCCGTTTTTTGAAAATAATAATCGCACGCCTTTAAAATTTCCGCAATCTTGTACGCCTTAGCAACGGGCATTGTCCGCGCTCTGGATATATCGTCCGTAGCGTGCAAAGAAACGGTTAAATTGAGCGGTATATCTTCGTTGGCGAGCGTATACATCTTCGGCACAATCCCGCACGTAGAAAGGGATATATTCCGCGCGCTGATACAAAGCCCGCCTTCCGCCGTTACGTTTTTCAAAAATTTCAACACTTCGTCATAATTATCCAAAGGCTCGCCGCTGCCCATCAGCACCACGTTGGTGACCGCCCGCGCCTGCGCCCCTTGTCCTGCGACGTCGTCTTTATGCAAAGCGTTGACGACAAGGATTTGGGATAAAATTTCCCCCGCCGTCAAATTACGGATAAGCCCGTTTAACGTCGAAGCGCAAAATTTACAGCCCATACGGCAGCCCACCTGCGTGGAAACGCATTGCGTATAGCCGTATTTATACTTCATCAACACCCCTTCAACAAGGTTGCCGTCGGCGTATTCAAACAAATATTTCTCCGTTCCGTCCGCGGAAAAAAAGCGTTCTTTAATCCGCACGGTCTCATCTTCAAAATCCTGACAAAGCCGTTCTTTAAACGCTTTGGAAAGGGAAGAAATATCGCTGATTTTTTTGCCCTGCATCAAACCTTCGTACAGCTGTTTCGCCCGAAACTTTTTCTCTCCGAGCGCCAACACCAATTCTTCAATTTCCGCATAGGACAAATCCTGAATAATTTTTTTCATTTTATTCTCCAACACCGCACATTCCCACAGTCGAACGCCCACTTAAAAAACGTTCACAAGACGTAAGATTAGCTGCAAGATTATCTTGCCTATGTCATTGCGAGCCGTCAGGCGTGGCAATCTCGCTATAAATACTGCCTTATTTTTTTTTAACTAGATTGCCGCACTCCGCTTTCGCTCCGTTCGCAATGACACGCTCCCACAGTCGAACGCCAACTTAAAAAACGTTGATAAGACGTAAGACTGCCTCAAAGCTCAGCTTTGCGTTTCAGTTTGCAAATGTAAAAGCCTGCGCCGTACGCCTTATCAGGCAAAAACTGTAATCCGTGCTTTTTCTTATCGTGGCAAAGCGGACTTTCCAAAGCTTCCACTTCAAAATCGGGGTGCGTTTTTAAAAACGCCGTCACCGTATCGTCGTTTTCACACGCGAACAGCGAACAGGTGGAATAATATAAATACCCGCCCTTTTTCACGTACCTGCAAACGGTGGATAAAATATCCTTCTGTGCCTTGGCAAGCGCCGAAAAATCTTCCTTTTTTCTAAACAGCTTAATGTCGGGGTTTTCGCTGATCGTTCCATACCCCGAACAGGGCGCGTCGCATAAAACCGCGTCGAATTTTTCTTCGTAGGCAGGGTCGAAAACCGAGCTGTCCTTTTGCATTTCCGTCACGTTTTCCACGCCCATACGCGCTTTGTATTGCCTAATCAGCTCTACGCGGTGCTCGTGCAGTTCAAACGAAGTCACCTGCCCGCATTTTTTGGCAAGCAGCACCGATTTCCCGCCGGGCGCGGCGCAGCAATCCAGCAAGCTCTCGCACGCCGTCACACAATCGCAAATGGCGATGCTCCCCACCGATTGAAAGGTGTATTCCCCTTCGTCAAAGCCTTCGTCACGGACAAAATTTTCAAAGATATAATTGCCGTCAAACGGGGTTTGGATATGGTTTTTATCCAAATATTTTTCCGCGCTCTTTTCAAAGCGAACGGACACCCCCGCCGACTTCGCCGCCGCGATTTTTTCCGCTCTGTCCCCGTATTCTTTGACGAGCATTGCATACGCAAACGCGGGATAAGACAAGCGTATTGCCGTCCCGTCCTTACTCTTGGGCAAAGCCCCGTCCACCGCCGTTTTGTCAAACCTACGCAAAAAGGCGTTAACAAAGCCGCTTACGCCGCTTTTGCCAAGCTTTTTACACAAATCCACCGCGCAATCGGTGACCATATACCGCTTTTTGTCCATAAACAAAAGCATATACAGCGAAATTTTTAAAATCGTCCTTACGGCAAGCTTGGGCGCTTTGGGCGCGTAATGCCGAATACAAAAATCGAAATATCCGTCGTTTTCCAACACGCCGTACACGATTTTTACCGTGCGGGAACGGTACTGTTCTTCAATGTACGTATCCGCAATCGCTTGCTTTAAATGCGCTCCGTCCGAATAGATTTTCGTCAAAATCAAAAAGGGGTCGTAGATAGGATTGCTTACCATGTAAACACCTGCCCTTTTTTGGCTTTTCTGCCGTTGATAAAATCATTCCCCGACACGCGTTTTCCGCCCGCCGCCTGCACTTCCGTAATTTTCACCGCTCCGTCCGCGCACTTTACAAGCAAACCGCGCTTGGGTTTATCCGACAAAACCTGACCAAGCTCCGCCGTAGCCAGCTCGGCGTTTTCTTCATCCGTCAAAACCGCCTTTTCCGCGCGGTAAACGTTGATTCTTTCTCCGTCTAAAAGAGCGTACGCCACGGGCGCAGGGTTCATTCCGCGCACCAAATCGATTATCTCTTTTTGCGTACAAGCAAAGGAAATTTTCGCTTGTTCTTTGTTAATTTTTCTAACGACGCCGACCCCTTCTTCGCCCTGCGGCGTCAAGGTGTAATTTCCGCTTTGCAAAAGCCGTAATCCGTCCACGATCGCCTGCGCGCCGATGAAAGAAAGCCTTTCGGAAAGCTCGCCGTACGTTTCCGCTTCGTCAATTTGCGTTTTTTCCACGCAAAGCACGTCGCCGCAGTCCAAACCCAGCTCCGTCTTCATAATACAAACGCCCGTTTCGCTTTCGCCGTTTACAATACAGCTTTGGATAGGCGAAGCGCCGCGGTATTTAGGCAAAAGCCCCGCGTGGATATTCCACACCCCCAAAGGGAAAGCGTCCAAAACGGCTTGGGTCAAGATTTGCCCGTAAGCGCAGGTGATTAAAATATCCCCGCCGAGCGCTTTTACTTCGTCCACGCAATCGCGGATTTTTTCGGGCTGTAATACGGGTAAGCCAAGCTCTATCGCCGCCGTTTTTACGGGCGGGGGAGTCAAAATTCCCTTTCTGCCCTGCGGCTTGTCCGTTTGCGTGATAACGCCCGCCACTTCAAAGCCGCTTTCGATAATTTTTTTCAAGGGCGCAACCGCGAACTCGGGCGTGCCTGCAAAAACAATTTTCATACGCTTATTGTTCCTTTTGGATATGGGTGGCTTTGTCGATGTACAACACGCCGTCCAGATGGTCTAATTCGTGGCAAATGGCGCGCGCAAAAAAGCCTTTGGCTTTTAAGATATGCTTTTCGCCATAGCGGTCTTGATAGGAAAGGGTCACTTTCATCGGACGGGAAACAATACCGCTCTTGCCGCGCACAGAAAGACAGCCTTCCCAGCCCGTCTGTTCCCCTTTTTGCAAAACGATAACGGGGTTGATGAACTCAAAATACCCTTCTTCCACGTCCACGACGGCAAGGCGGCGAAGCACGCCCACTTGCGGAGCGGCAAGCCCTGCGCCCTGCTCCATTTTCACCGTGTCGCGCATATCTTCCAAGAGCGCGTGGAGCTTTTCGTCAAATTCTTCCACGGGGAAACATTTTTGTCTTAATACGTCGTCGCCGACTTGTACTACGTTACGAATTGCCATTGTAGTTTTTCTCCTTGTTTTTTTGCCTAACGGCGGCAAGCATGAGCTTGCAGGCAGCCTTACGTCTTTTCTCTTGTTCTTTAACCCAGCGTTCAACTGTGCGGAAGGTTTCCGCCGACAAGTCTTACGTCTTTTCGCTCGTTTCTTAAGTTAGAAACGACTGTGTAAGAAACTCGTCCTAACACGAAACTATCTTAAAAAACGGGTGAATGATACACCAACTAGATGCAACTTTAAGTTGCCCGTTTGAAACGGGTTAAACGGCGCAGATGCGAGCAGTTCAAGAAGTAGCGCGTACCCCGCAGGGAGCGTACATAGACGTACGTGACCAAGGGGCACACAGCTACGACGCCGAAATGCGACGCATATTCGCCGTTTAACTTAAATTCGTGGGATTTTCTTCCACACTTACCAACACGTCCCGCGTTCTGCTGTCCGCGCAAATATCGTAAATCTGCGGCAGAATAGACGGGTCGGAAAGCCGCATCAATACCTGGTATCTGTGCTTGTTTTGTATTTTTTTGATGGGCGAGCGCATTTTGTCGAAGAATATAAATTTATCCATATTCCGCTCGTACAGTTCCTTCAAGCCAAAGAAGACTTCTCGCAACGCTTCCACCGTCTTTTTATCGTCTTCCCCCGTAATCAATACCCGCACGATTTTGGAAAAGGGCGGAAACGCCATCGCCGCGCGCAGGGAAATTTCGTTTTCGTAAAACCCTTCGTAGTTATAGGACGTAGCAAACCCAAGCACTTCGTTTTCAGGGTCAAAGGTCTGCAAAACCACCTTCCCCTTTTCTTCCGCGCGTCCGCTTCGTCCCGCTACTTGGGTCAAAAGCTGAAAGGTTCGCTCGCCGCTTCTGTAATCGGAAAAATGCAAACTCATATCCGCGTCCAAAATCCCCACGAGCGTCACCGCAGGGAAGTCGTGACCCTTTGCAATCATTTGCGTGCCGACCAAAATATCCGCTTTCTTTTCCGCAAAGGTTTTTAAAATTTTATAATGCCCTTCCTTGCCGCTCGTCGTGTCGTTGTCCATACGCAAAATTTTCGCCGTCGGGTACAGCTTTTGCAAGTCGTGGGCGATACGCTGCGTTCCCGTTCCTGCGTAGGTGAGCTTCACCCCGCCGCAATCGGGACAAGCGGGCAACGTACCGTATTTCGCGCCGCAATAATGGCATTTTAAACAATTTTCTTCCCGATGATAGGTAAGGGAAACGTCGCACGCTTCGCATTTGGCTACGTAGCCGCATTCCTTACAAATCACCGTTTGCGAATACCCGCGCCGATTTAAAAACAAAATGGCTTGTTTATCCGCCGCCAAGGTCTTTTCGATTTCTTCCTTCAAAACGCCCGAAAACGCCGAATTGTTCCCGCGGCGCACTTCGCGGCGCATATCCGCGATAATGATTTCAGGCAGGGGGCGTTTGTTGATACGCTTTTCTAATTTGATTAAAGAAAACTCCCCTTCCTTGGCTCTTTTATACGTTTCCACGGACGGAGTCGCGCTGCCAAGCACCAGCTTACAGCCGTTGCGCTTTGCCCGCAAAAAAGCAATGTCAAAGGTATTATATCGGGGCGCGGATTCGCTGGAATAGCTGGAATCGTGCTCTTCGTCCACGATAATCACCCCTAAATTTTCCAAGGGCGCAAATATCGCGCTTCTCGCGCCGATGGCGATTTTCGCTTCGCCCGTACGCAATCTCCACCACTCGTCAAACCGCTCGCCCGCGGAAAGCCCGCTGTGCAAAATCGCCGCGTTCTTACCAAAACGCGCCCGAAGCTGCGAAAGCATTTGCGGCGTCAAGGAAATTTCAGGCACTAAAAATATCGAGCTTTTCCCTTCGCGCAAGCATTTGGCAATCAAGGTAAGATAAATTTCCGTCTTGCCGCTGCCCGTTACGCCGTGCAAAAGCTGCACCGTGCGAGCGTCCGTTTGCACGGTTTGCACCGCTCGCGCTTGGTCGTCCGTCAAAACGCGATCCACCTTTTCGCCCGATACGCTCTTGTACGGGTCGCGTAAAATTTGTTCTTTGGTGATCGTGACGTAGCCCTTTTTTTCCAAAGCCGCAAGCCCGCCGGGGAACATATTGTTGACAAAGGCGCATTCGCTCTTGCCGTTTTTTTCTAAATATTCCGCCGCGCCGATTTGGTTTTTCGCCGATTTGACAAGCTTCATTTCCGACAATGGCAGGTTTAAAACGGCGTAATTTTTCGTCAGCTCGCGCACCTTTCCCGTGCGCATCTCCGCAGGTAAAAACAACCGCAAGGTAAGCGCCTTGGGCACGCGGTAGCGCCGCGCCATCTTCTCCGCCAAGGCTAAACATTCGGCGTTTAAGGCAGGTAGCTCGTCGCTCGTGGGAAGAATTTTTTTCAGCTTTTCTATGGGATAATCGGTGTTTTCCTTTATCCGCATAACAAAGCCCGTCACCATCTTTCCGCCAAAGGGCGCGCGAACGCGACTGCCGACGACGGTGTTTTCGTCGCAGAGATAATCGTATATTCTATCCGTTTCACTCGCCGCTATGTCGACGATAACTTCCGCAATCATACGCGCTCCTTTTGCATTTTTCCAGCTTATTTAAGTATGGGCTATTTTACGAAAAAAGCCAAGCGAAGTGCCTTGGTACGCCCAAGACACTTCGCCGATGTTGTCACTTGATTAGTCTTTTGCAACGATAACCTTGCCTTCGGCAATATCCTTGCAAGCGGACAAAAGCTCTTTGTCCTTGCCCGTCGAATCGTGCGTGCCAAGGTTACGCTCGGTTTCGATAATTTGGCGAGCGCGTTTCGCCGCAATCGTACAAAGCGCGTAGCGGCTGAGCGGGTCTTCTTCCGAGCCCAATTTTCTAATCATTTCATCAACAGAAGGTTCGTTAATCATATTCTTTACACTCCTTTTCGTGTTTATTTTTCTTTGTTATTTTCACGCTTTGTCAATGATGCTTTCCAAAGCGGAGATTGCTTTTTCCAAATCGTCGTTGACGATTACGTAATCGTATTCGTCGGCGTGCGACAGCTCGTATTCCATTCTCGCAAGGCGGTTTTGTATCTGCGCTTCCGTTTCCGAACCGCGGCTTGATAAACGCCGTTTCAATTCTTCCGCGGACGGCGGCACAACCATTACCAAAACCGTTTCGGGAAAAGTCTTTTTGGCGTTCAGCGCGCCCACTACGTCAATTTCCATAATGATGGATTTGTCTTGTAAGGTATTGCGAATAAAGGATTTGGGCGTACCGTAGTAATTGCCGAAATGCTCGTCGTACTCCAAAAAATCCCCTTCGTCGATACGGCGTTCAAATTCTTCCTTAGAAAGGAAGAAATAATGCTTGCCGTGCACTTCGCCTTCCCTTGGCGCGCGGGTCGTGCAGGAAACGGATTCCACTACGTCGGCGCGACGCGCTATCAGGGTTTTTACCATCGTGCCCTTGCCCACCCCGGACGGTCCGGACACAGCCAATAATACGTGCTTCATACCTGCTCCTTATTCCAAATTTTGCACTTGTTCGCGAATCTTTTCGATTTCGTTTTTCAACGCAAGCCCTGCGCGGGTAATGGTGACGTCGTTGCTCTTGGAACAGGTCGTATTCGCTTCGCGGTTAAATTCCTGCACCAAGAAATCTAATTTTCTGCCCACAATCCCTTCTTCGCAAATGGAACGGAACTGTTCGATATGGCTGCGAAGACGGGTCAATTCTTCGTCGATGTTGCTCTTGTCGGTGAATACCGCCACTTCGGTGAGCAATCTGCCTTCGTCGATTTGCGCTTCGGAAAGGTATTCCTTCACGCGGGCGGTGAGCTTTTCTCTGTACTCCGCGGCAATCAACGGCGCGCGAACGGTGATTTCTTCGACGAGCTTTTCAATCGTAGCCACGCGGGAGAGCATATCGTCTTTGAGTTTTTGTCCTTCTACGGCGCGCATTGCGTTGAGATTATCCAGCGCGATATTTAACGCGCAGTCCAAAGCGTTGGTCAATTCTTCGTCGAGAGAATGGCTGTCTTCCTGCTTTAATACTTCGGGATAGCGAAGCACGGAAGATAAGGTTACGTCGTCGGTCAAATCGGGGAAAGCTTCTTTCAAGGCTTTCGCCGCCGCTACGTAGGAATGTGCCAAAGCCAAATCGGTGGCAAGGGAAGTTTCTTTTTCGCGTTTGTCCTTAAAGGAAATGAACACGTCGGCGTGGCCGCGAGTGAGCTTTTTGCGAATGGTGTTTCTTACGACGTCTTCGTACGCCGCAAAAATACGGGGCGCTTTGATAGACACGTCCAAATAGCGGTTGTTCACCGTCTTGATTTCGCAGGTGAGCTCTAAACCACCTTCCGCATATTCCCCTTTACCATAGCCCGTCATACTCAACATAGCGTTTTTTCCTTCTTCCGCAAAATTGCCCGATTTTTTCGGGTTGTACCATTATAACATACCTTTTAAAAAATTTCAAGTACCCACTGTCATGTTTTTTCCACTTTTTTGCAATTTTTTATAATAACTTATAAAAGAGCCGAGATTTTCGGCTCTTTTGTCTTGTTTTTATTACTCAATTTTCAAGCATTTGCTTAAAGGTGGCTTCGTCGATGATTTTTATACCCAGCTTTTTCGCTTTGTCCAGCTTACTGCCCGCTTCTTCCCCTGCCAAAACAAGGGTGGTTTTCGCCGTCACCGAGCTTTGGCATACGCCGCCGCGTTCTTCGATAAGCTTTTGCGCTTCGCTGCGTTTAAAGGACGAAAGACTGCCCGTCAACACCACCGATTCGCCCGAAAAAATACCTTCCTTCTTTTCTTCCGACCAAGTGGGCGCAACGCCTGCGTTTTCAAGCGCGGAAAGCTCGGCAAGGTTGGTTTCGTCGGCAAAATACGCTACGATTGCGTTTGCCGTGATTTCGCCTACGTTTTCGAGCGCAATCAGCTCTTCCACCGTCGCTTTTTTCAAATTTTCCATATTCTTGAAACGCGCCGCAAGGTCTTTCGCCGCGACCCTGCCTACCCCTTCCACGCCGATGGCGTAGATAAACGCGTCCAAAATCGGGGTTTTGCTTTTTTCAATCGCCGTCAATAAATTGCTGATTTTTTTGTCCTTAAATCCGTCCAAGCTCGCCAAATTTTCTTCCGTCAAGGCGTATAAATCGGAAAAGCTTTTTGCCATTCCTTTTTCAACCAACTGCAAGGCGGTGCTTTCGGAAAATCCGTCGATGTTCATCGCGTTTTTGCTTGCGTAGTGATCCAACGCCGCCACCACGCGCGGGGTGCAAAGGCGATTTGGACAGAACAGGTGCGCGCCGATTTCCTGCAAAATGCTGCCGCAAGCGGGGCAAAGCGTAGGCTTTTCCACTTCTTGGCTGTGCGGATAATGCTCCGTCGTGCCCAAAATTTCGGGAATAACTTCGTTAGAACGGCGAACAAGCACGCGCGAACCGATTTTGACGTCCTTTCTTTGGATATCGCCGTAGTTGTTTAAGGTGGCTCTTGAAACGGTTGCGCCCCCTAAATCCACGGGGTCGAGAAGCGCAAGCGGCGTGAGCTTGCCCGTTCTGCCCACCTGCCAAATAACTTCTTGCAAAAGGGTGGTCACTTCTTCCGCTTCGAACTTATACGCCATCGCCCAGCGGGGGAATTTGTCGGTGAAGCCCATTTCTTCACGGAGCAAAGCGTCGTTTACCTTGATAACCGCGCCGTCCGTCAATACGTCGATGGTTTTTCTTTCTTGTTCGATTTGCGAAATTGCCGAAAGGACTTCTTCCTTGGTCTTGCAAACGGCGAAGTACGGATACACCTTAAACCCTTCCTTGATTAGGAAGTCGTGGGCGTTCGTTTGGGACATGGGTGCCCCATTTTCCATATAATTGACGTCGTAGAAGTAAATATCCACCTTGCGGCTTTCGGTAATTTTCGGGTCTAAATTGCGGATTGCCCCTGCCGCTGCGTTGCGGGCGTTTTTCAAGGGTTCTGCCGCTGTTTTGTTGTATTCTTCCAACACGGAAAGACGGATAACCGCTTCCCCGCGCACTTCCAGCTTGCCCGTGTAGGCAATTTTCAAGGGAAAGGATTTCACCGTCAAAACCTGCGCGGTGACGTCTTCCCCTACCACGCCGTTGCCACGGGTGGTCGCGCGGACAAAATGCCCGTTATCGTAGGTCAAACACACCGTCAAACCGTCGAATTTGTATTCTACGGTGTATTCGGGCTGTGTTCCCGAAAGCTTTTCCACGCGAGTTAAAAAGGCGGAAAGCTCTTCTTCGCTCACCGATTTATCCAAGCTGAACAAACGGGCGATATGGGTATGCTTTTCAAAGCCTTTAATCGGCTCGCCGCCTACGCGACGGGTGGGGCTGTCGGGATAAACCACCCCGTCCGCTTCTTCCATACGGCGAAGCTCGTCGTAAAGCGCGTCGTATTCCTTGTCGGAAACGGTGGGGTTGTCGAGTACGTAGTACTCGTGCGCCCATTTATTGAGCGTATCGATAAGTTGTCTTTTTTTGTCCATAAAACACCTGTTTTTGTTATTTGGATAAAGTTTTTGCTCGTTTGAAGTGGGATACAGTTTTCGCCCATCGAAATAAAGCAAGACGCAAGAAAGACAAGGCGCCGCGAGCACACCGCAGGGAGCGTACATAGACGTACGTGACCAAGGCGCGCGGAGCGGCAACGCTGTATTTCGCCGCGGATTCTTTATTTCAAAGTCAGGGGTGCGAGAGATGCCGAGAGCTGCTTTATCCCCAGATTTTCAAAGGCTACGTCGATGATCATATTGCTGCCTGCGCCGCGAGAACCCACGATGACCCCGTTGCCAAACTTCGGATGCGATACCTTTCTGCCTATCGTGAAACCGCTCAAATCCTTCGTCGCCGTGGGCTTTGGCGCTTTCGCCATACCCCCGTACGTAAACGAACTGCTCTTTTGCGTAGACGGGCTTTGTCTGCTGCCGTAGGTCGATTCGGTCGAACCGTACGAACTGGAACCGTACGTACCGGAATTGCCGTTCCAAGGTCTTCTCGTAATCGCCGAGTTTTGATTATAGCTGCCGTAGTTGCCGTGGTTTCCGTAGCTATTTTGCGAAGAATATCCGCCGCCAAAACTCGTTCTTCTGCCGCTGTAATCGTCGTTCATCTCGTACCTGCCCCCTGCGTACGCGCTATTTCCGTACGATTCGGGGTCGTCGTAGTCGCTGTATCCGTACGGGATTCTGCGCTGTTCTTTGGGCATTTCCACCACGGAAGAAAGCTCTTTTAAGAAGCGGGAACGCATCGTCGGTTCGCGCTTGCCGTAGAGATAGCGGCTCTTGGAGCGGGTGAGATATAAGTTGTCTTCCGCTCTGGTTATGGCTACGTACATAAGACGGCGTTCTTCTTCCATATCGTCGTCGTTTTCCACCGCGCGGGATACGGGCAGGATATTTTCTTCCAAGCCGCAAATAAACACGCATTTAAATTCCAAGCCCTTTACCGCGTGGACGGTGGCGAGCGTTACGTAGTCGCTGTCGTCCATTTCGTCCGTGTCCGATGACAGGGTGACTTGGTTGAGATAGTCGGTTAAAGTCGTATCGGGGTTGAGCTTGCAATATTCTTCCACCGAATTGATAAATTCTTCGATATTCGCGCGCTTATTGATGCTTTCGTCCGAATCGTCGGCGTAGGCTTCGCGCATTTTGGTGTCGGCAATGATTTGCTTTACCAGCTCGTTGACGGGCGTTTCTTGGCTGTCAATAATCCACTTTTTCACCAAGTCCCTAAACCCGATAAGCTTTTCTTTCGTGCCGCTGTTAAAGCCCAGCTCGTCTATATCGAGCAAAGCGTCGTACACCGAGCTTTCCGTTTGGAAGGCGTAATTTTGCAGGGTGTCTACCGTCTTCGCGCCGATACCGCGCTTGGGGAAGTTGATGATACGAAGCGCCGCTTCGCTGTCGAACGGGTTGTTTATCAGGCGCAGGTACGCCAAAAGGTCTTTGATTTCCTTGCGTTCGAAGAATTTGAAGCCGCCGAACACTTTATAGGGAATCCCGTCGCCCGTGAACTCTTGTTCGAAAGAACGGGTAAGGGCGTTGAGCCGCATTAAAACGGCGAAATCGGAAAATTTATAGCCTTGGCGCATAAGCCCTGCTATGGTATGCGCGATATAGCGCGCTTCGCCGCTTTCTTCTTCCGCTTCGTATACCTTGGCGTGCGCGCCGTCTTCCTTTTCCGTCCAAAGGGTTTTGTCCTTTCTTCTGCCGTTGTGGCGAATGACGGTGTTGGCGAGCTTTAAGATGTTTTTCGTCGAGCGGTAGTTACGCTCTAATTTAAACACTTTGGCGTCCTTAAAGTCCTTTTCAAAGTGCAAAATGTTTTCGATTTTCGCCCCGCGCCAGCCGTAGATGGACTGGTCGTCGTCGCCCACGGCAAACAAGTTGCCGTGTACGGAAGCGAGCATACGGATAATTTCAAACTGTACGGCGTTGGTGTCCTGGAACTCGTCCACCAAAATATAGCGAAAACGCCCTGCTAAATATTCGCGCGCTTCGTCGTCGCGTTTTAAAAGGTTGCGCGTTTCGTTGAGCAAATCGTCGAAATCGAGCGCGTTGTTTTCCTTTAAGTGCTTTTGATAGCGAGCATAGACTTTCGTCACTTCGTCCACGTCCCTATCCCCCGCCATTTCTTCGGCGTAGCGTTCGGGGTCGTAACCGAGCATTTTTGCATTGCCGATGTGGTATTTGACAGATTTTAAAAGCTTTTCGTCGTCATAATCGCATTCTTGGAAGGATTTTTTGATGATGTTGTTGCGTTCGGTTTCGCTGTAAATAGAGAAATTTTGTTGCACGCCCGCGCTTTCGGCGTACATACGCAAAATGCGCACGCACATGCTGTGGATGGTGCACACCCACGAACGGGAAACGTCCACGATACGGCTTAAACGCTCTTTCATTTCGTTTGCCGCTTTGTTGGTGAACGTGATTGCCAAAACGGCGTCCGCAGGCACGCCTTTTTCTTCCACGATGTACGCGATACGGGAAGTGAGCACGCGGGTTTTACCGCTCCCTGCGCCCGCCAAAACGAGCACCGCGCCTTCCGTTTGCAATACGGGTTTTATTTGTTCGTCATTGAGTTGTTCTAAAATTTCGTCTATTCTTGCCATAACAAGATTATTATAACATAATTCGCCCCGATTTGCAAGTCGCAAAGGGGCGAATTTTCCTTTTGTAGCAGATACATTTTATTTAAATTTTATTTCCCTGCGCGCAGGGCTTCAAATTCGCATTCCGCGCGGAATTTTTCTAACGCGCGAAGGTATTTTTCGCTTAAAGTAAGCGTATATCTTTGCTTTTCTTCGTAGGAAAGGGTTTCGTAATATTCCTTGTCCGTCAGCCTGCCGATGGCGTTGCTTACTTCCCCCTCGGAAAGGAGCATTTGTTTGACTTTTACGTAAAATTCGTCTTCTTTTTTGCCTTCGATTTTGGCTTCCACTTGGGACTTGAAAAAACGGCCTGCTTTGCTTTCGTTAAGACCCTGCTCCCTTGCTTTTTCCAAATGCGCGTCCATATCTTCTTGACATTCACGCCAAAAACCGCTCTTTATTCGGCATTTGGCAAGGCGGGCTTCGTCGCGAAGCGAGCGTGATTTTTTTCCATTGTTTTCCTGTGACATAGCGTTTCTCCTTTCCTGTTTTTCGACATTTTTCGCAAGAAAAAAGCCCACGGTTTCCGTGGACTTCTCTTGTTAGTTTCTGCTTCTTTTTCTTGCTGCTTCGGACTTCTTCTTTCTTCTTACGGAAGGCTTTTCATAGAATTCCTTCTTTCTCAAATCACCGATGATTCCGTCGCGGGAGCATTTTCTTTTGAAACGACGCAACGCGCTTTCTACGTTTTCGTTTTCACCTACTCTTACCGTGGACATTCTTTTCACCATCCTTTGCCTACGCCTTTATTCGTACTCCGTAATTATAGCAAAGCGGATTTTTTATGTCAAGCCTTTTTACCCCTTTTTTCCAACTTTTTTCGCATTTTTACGTTTATAAAAAGGAGTATTTGTCGGGGTTTGTCGGGTTTTATCCGCTTTTGTCGAACGAAGGCTTTTCCTTAATACACGGGCTCGAAATCTTCCGCAGGGTGCTTGCACCAAGGGCAAACAAAGTCGGGCGGCAGGGTTTCTTCTTCGTGGGTATATCCGCAAATTTTGCATACCCAAGCTTTTGGTTTTTTATTTTCCGCCGCGGGCGCGGTTTTCGCCGCTTGGGGCTTGATATTGTTTTGATAATATTCGTAGGTTGCGGATTTGTCTTGCGAAAGGGTTTTCGCTTCCGTCACTTCCGCTACGAAAAGGGTGTGGGTTTCGTAATCGTAACAATCGATGACTTTCGCGCTTAAAACCGCATTTGCGTAATCGGGGATATAATACAAGCCGTTTTCCGTCTTGGGATATGCTTTGTCCGCAAATTTATCCACGTCCCTACCCGACACAAAGCCGAATTGACGGAAAATATCAAACGACGTTTTTTCGGTGAGAATGGATACGTTGAACACGCCCGTTTTACGGAGCAATTCTTCCGAATAATTGGCTTTGTTGACGAACACGACAATACGCTTGGGATTGTCGGTAATCATCGAAACGGTGTTTACGATACAACCGTTTTGCTTTTCGCCGTCCGTCGTCGTCAATACGAACAAGCCGTAGCTGATTTTATACATAGCTTCTTTTTCTATCATAATAATTGCTCCTATTTCCTATTATTTATCCTAAATTTTTGGGTCTGCGCGAAGCAAACTATCCATTGTACAAAAAACGCTTGGCTGGATCAAGGCTCAGCTTTGCCAAAGCCCGTGGAGATTGCAGTACGCGTACACAGCCACCGCTTTGTCCCCGTCCGCCAACGTAAACGTACATACGGGCTCGCTTCCAGCCGTCAAATACTTCACTTGATAGCCCTGCTCCGTTTCCAAAGCCACCCATTCGATAAGATGCTCTGCCGTCATCGGATGCGCTACGCTGCCTACGTCCACCTTTACCGTCTTGCACTTCTTCGTGACAACGGGTACGTGCTTTTCTTGCGCCGCGTCCGTGCTTCCTGCTTTCAGTTCTACCCAGCCTTCCAGCTTCTTCAACTCGTTCTTCGTGATAATCGTCTTGCCACATTCTTTACATTGATATACTCTTAACATAGTTTTTCTCCTTTATTAGATTGCTATTGATATCCAATCCTATTTATAATATAGCATAAAGAAATGGATATGTCAATAGTTTTTCCAAAAAAATCAGAAAAAATAGAAAATTTTTTGGAAATTTTTGGCTATGGCGTGAGAACGCCGTGTTTATACAGCCGTTCGGCTACGTAATCGCAGGCGGTTTTGAGCTGGGCTTCGTCCTGATAATCTTCCTTGTACACTTCAATGAGCAAGCTGCCGTCAAAGCCGACGCCTTGCAGGCGCTTTATCAGCGTATCAAAGTCGAACGCGCCTTGCCCGGGCAAACAAATACGCCCGTTTTCGTCTACGTCGGAAATGTGCGCGTAGGCAAGGCTTTCGCCCATTTCGTCCAAATATCTTTCATACCCTTCGCCTGCGATGCGGGCCTGTTTTACGTCTAACACGCCGCGAAGGTTGGGAACGTAGTTTTTCAAAGCGGAAAATACTCCGACGCGGTTGTAGGTGGACCATTCTACGTTTTCCAAGCAAAGAGTTACGCTGTATTTTTGGCAAAAATCGAAAATTTCGCGCAAGCCCAAGCCCATTTTATCGAAATTGTCGTTTTTAGCATCACGCGCGGCTTGTTTGTATCTTGCCGTGCCGTGAAAGGTGTAGTACGGTGCGCCGAGCAGCTTTGCACCCGATAAAACCTTGTCCAAAAGGGCAAAGCTGTCCCCCTTCACCCGCTCGTGCGCGCTGAAAAGCTGCGGTTCGATTTGCGAATTTAAGATATGTACGGAATTGACGAAAACTTCCCCCTTTCTTTCCTTTAATATACGCGCGAAGTCTTCGCCGTATTCGGAAAAGGAAGTGAGAAAAATCTCGGCGGTTTTCACGCCGAGCTGATTAAAAAGGGGTAACGTGTCTTCGTTATTTCTTCGCATAAACAGCGAAGCTGTCGAAACGCCTACTTTCATGGTCATTCAATCCAAAAAGTTCTGTTTTCTTTGCGGGGCTTCTTTTCGGGGTCGATATCCGCATAGCCGAGTATGCAGTTGCCGATGCCTTCGTAGTCCCCTTCGATGCCGAGCTTTTTTAAAATCGCTTTGCCTTCGGGCATTTCAAAGGTTTCTTTCGCGCGGTGAATCCAACACGCGCCCAAGCCCAAAGCGTGCGCTGCGAGCTGTAAATTTTCCATCACCAAAGCTCCGTCGTACACGTAGGTAGGCACGCTTTTATCCGCGAGAACGACCAACACTACGGGCGCGCCGTAGAAAGGGTCGGCGCGGAAAAACGGGTCTTTGCCTGCGTTGAGTTTTGACAGTTCATCGCGTACCTGCCTATCGGTAACAGCCAAAATGATGGGGGATTGCTTGTTCAAGCCCGACGGCGCGTTTAAGCCTGCCGCGATGATTTGTTCAATCAAGTCTTTGGCAACGGGGTCGGGTTTAAATTTTTTTATGCTCTTTCTCGTGAGCATAGCTTGCATTGCGTCCATTTTTACTCCTTATACTGCAAATCTTGCACTTTCCAGCCTTTCAACACTTCGTACATTTCCGCCGCTATCCCTTTCGCTCCGTCCAAATCGTGGTCGAGATAATTGCCGCATTCTTCCTTTTTATTGCCGGGGATTTCCCCTACGAAGTCTTTGGCAAACGCCATACTTTCTTGGACGAGCCGTATCGCGCGCTCGTGCGGAATTTCGTCGCGAACAAGCAAGTAAAAGCCCGTTCTGCAACCCATAGGCCCGACGTACACCACTTTATCCCCCACGTCGCTGTTGCGCGCGTAGGTGGCGAAAAGGTGTTCAAGGGTGTGCGCCGCGCTCATACAAAGATAATCGCCTGCGTTGGGCTTTTTCATACGGATATCATACGTCACTACGTCGCCGTCGATACGGGATATGTACATACCCTTTTCTAAGGTGTCGTGATTGACGGTAAAGCTTGCTATTTTTTTCATAATTCTCTCCTAATATCTACCGCATAAACCGCGAAACGACGGGGGCAGGGGCGAAGCGAACGTCAAAAGCTCCTTGGTTACGGGGTGGATAAATTCTAATTTACTCGCGTGCAGACCAAGCCGTTCCAAGGGGTTTTTCTCGCTCCCGTATTTATCGTCGCCGACAACCGCGTGCCCTATCGATTTCATATGTACGCGGATTTGGTTTTTCCTGCCCGTGTCGATTTTTACTCTTAAAAGCGCGTAGTCGCCGTTTTCGGAAACGACTTCGTAATGGGTAATCGCCTTTTGACCGCTGGGGTCGGACGTGGAATATACCAAATTGTTGGCGTTTTCTTTTAAATACGAAGTGATCGTGCCCGATTTGTTTTCGGGTACGCCTTCGACTACGGCAAAATATTCGCGCGTTTGCACCTGCTCCGCCCAGTGCATTTTCAGCATAGAATGGATTTTTACATTTTTCGCAAAAATCAAAACGCCCGAAGTTTCTTTATCGATGCGGTGTAAAACGAACGGGCGCGCCGTTTTGTTTTGCTTTTGCAAGTAATCCACCGCATACGAATAGGCGCATTCGTGTTCTTTGTCGCTTTCCACGGAAAGCAAGCCTGCGGGCTTGTCCACCACCAAAAAATCTTCGTCTTCGTGAATGATTTTTAAAGTCAAACGGGGCTTGGGCGGTTGCTTTTTGGCGTTTTTCGCCACAGCTTGCGTAGCAACCGCTCCGTCCTTGACGGGTTTTCTGGCGAGCTTGACTTCGTCGTCCTTTGCCAAAACGTAATTGTACTGCGTCACCACTTTGCCGTTGACGAGCACCTGTTTTCGAACGAGCAAGGATTTTACGTTGTTGCGCGAAGTGTTGCATTTGCGAAGCAAAAATTCTAACAATTCGTCGCTTCTATTCACTTTATACACCGCCGTGTACACGGAAACGCCGTTGACCTTTTCGCCAAGCGGGTTTTCTTTGCGTTTTGCGTTCGCGGTGCGCGGCGCGGTGGGATTCGCGCGCGGTTTTTTGCTTTGTTTGGGTGTCATTTTCATAATTCAACTCGTACCTGCCCCTATCGTTTTTGTTTTGGGGCGTTTTTATTGTCTATTATCGTCGTAGAGAAATTTCAATCCCGACAACGCCGTATTTGCTTTGTTCTTCCAAGGAATAATATGCTTCCATATCCGCGGGGTTCGCCTTTTCTATGTTTTCAGCGGTATATCCGCATTGCAACAGCGATAAGTTTTTGTATAATTGCTGAAAGTTGGAAAAACAATGCAGCTTTACCACCGTAGCGGTTATTTTTTCGCCCGTGGCGGCGTTGGTAAAAACAATTTCGTCACCGCTTTTGATTTGCCGCCGCTTTTCGTCAAACAAGCGAAGCTCGATTGTCTTTTCGCCGCTTTTTATTTTTTCAAACGGAGAAGCGTGGAGTTTCATAGTATACGTCATCATAATTGTCCTTTATCCGTTTTCTTTGGCGGTAGTGATGGATTTTACAAGCATACGGCGAATAACACCACATTCTTGCAAAAGCTCCTTTGACGTTTCTTCGCTTATGGTATTTGAACCAACAAGCATTTCAATCCAATATTCTGTTTCACCACACTCTTTTAGCGCGATATGAAATTTGTTTATGAAGTCGGCTTTGCTCACAGCATAATTCGCTTCGTGAATATTTGCACCGATAGACGTTGCGCTTCTAACGATTTGATTAACGAGAACACTTCTACCCTTTCGAGCGTCTATTTCGTCGCAGACGGCTATTATGTGTAGGGCGAAAGCCCTGGTTCTTGTTCGCAATTCGGAATCTTTCATAAGTTTATCCTTTGGGTGAAGTTTTGGCTCTGCAAAAGTGAAGTTGTTCGCTATACTTACAGTGAAGTTTCGCTCGTTTACTCGCAAAGTGAAGTTAAGTTTGCCCACTTTGCCGAAGGCAAAACTTCACTATCGAAGATAACTTCACTTACTCAGTAAACTTCACTTGCCTGCTAAGGCAAACTTAGTTGTTGAAACTACTGTTTGCTAAGGCAAACAAGAGTTTCAACGTGTTTGGTCTGCGGGAACATATCGTATGGCTGGATTTCTTCTACCGCGTAATAGCCGGGCAAGGTTTCGCCTGCGGCGACCCCGTCGTAAGCGGGATTTTTGACAAGCTCTCCGTCTTTTTCTATCAATCTACCCGACAAAATCCCCAAATCTCGCGCCAAGGTTGCGGGATTACAGCTCACCAAAACAAGCTGCGGAATACCGCTTGCAAGCAACGCTTTGACAACGCTGCGCGCAATGCCCGCGCGGGGCGGGTCTAATACAAGGCGCACTTTTTCGCCCTTTTCCTTTTCCAGCACCGCGGACAGCTCTTCTTCTACGTATCCGCAAATGTTCGTCATATTCGTCAAATTGTTCATTTGCTTTAACGAATCGGCGCAACGGGACGCTTCCTTTTCCAGCTCTATCCCGTACACTCGCTTTGCTTTTTTGGCAATCATCGCCGTCAAAAGCCCGCCGCCTGAATACGCGTCCACCACCACTTCGTCGCCGTCTACAACCACCTTTTTCAAAACGTCCTTATACAGCTTTGTCCGCACGTTTTCGTTGACCTGCAAGAAGGTCATCGGGCCTGCTTCGTAGACGATGCCTTGCTCTTCCGCTTGGAAAAAGCCCGTACCATGTACGAGTTGAAACTCTTTTCCAAAGATTACGTTGGTGTCTTCCGCGTTGATATTGATATACAACGAAAAGGTTTTAAAAACTTGGGAAAGTAGCTCTGCCAAATAAGGTAAGCTGGGCAAATTTTTCTTTGCGGTGACGAGCGTAATGATATATTTTCCGCCGATTTCACGCGCGACGATATGCCGCACCGCGCCCGTTTTATTCTCTTCATCATACCCTTTCACGGCGCATTCCGTCATATATCTTTTGACGATAGACATCAGCTTTTCCGCCCATTCGGGGTGAATGGCGCACGCGCTTACGGGGACGATTCTGTGGCTGTGTTCGGCATAGAAGCCTATCACCGTATTGCCGTCCTTATCCACGCCGACGGGGATTTGTAATTTGTTGCGATAGCCGTACGGAGAATCGCTTTTTACCGCGATGGGAACGTCGATGTGGATACCGCCGATTTTGCGAAGGGCGTCTTTGACAACGGAGCTCTTGTGCAAAAGCTGCGCGTTATAATCCAGGTGTTGCAAACAACACCCGCCGCACTTAATAAAGACGGGGCATTTTTCGCGTACGCGTTCTTCGGCGGGAGTTAAAATTTCTTCCACCTTGCCATACCCGATATTCCCTTTTACTTTCAGCACACGAAAACGCACCTTCTCGCCCGGTAAACAAGCAGGCACGAAAAAGGTGACCCCTTCGTGCCTGATAATGCCTTCGCCGTTTGAGCCGATTGCATCCGTCACGGCACAAATGATATCGTTTTTTTCTATCATATATTTTCTCCCCCTTACGCTGTATACTCTATATAATGGGGTAAATTTCTACTTTTTAATGATTCTTGCGACAAGGGTGTTGACAAACGCGCGCCAACGGTACATACAGTAGTCGTACACGACGAAAAACGCCGTCCCTGCCACCAAAATAATAGGTATCATAAACTTTTCCATACCCGCAATGGGCGCGGACATTTGGAAAATCAGCCACCAAACCAAAATCATCGCTCCATCAAACCACAAAGCTTTTATGGCGCACGCGACCCAGCGATTGATTTTGATTTTTAATTGCCATTCGTTGACAAGCGGATGCAAGCCGAAAAACACGATAAAGGGCAAAATTTCCCAAAATCTTGCAATGGAAAAGAGCGTTGCCAAGATACAACCCGCCAAATAGGCAAGGATATATCCGCGAAAGCTGCGCTTTGCAAGGGGCAGCATCAAGGCTACGCTACCGAATAAATATCCTGAAAAAAGCAGGATTTCGGAATACACCCCTATCGTTAAGCACAGCACCGCCATCGCGCAGGCAAGCGCGGACAATGCAATTTCGTACGCCGTAATTTTCCGCATTTTCTCACCAAAAAATTAGTGACAGCCGCAGCACATACTAAACAAGCAGTTGATACAAAGGTTGATGTAGCAACAGGTAAGACAGTCCGAACAAACGTTGCCGCCCATTTGTTCCCCTTCGTCGTAAGGTCTGTTGGGGTTTGCGTAGGGGTTTTGCGTTTGTTGTTGCTGTTGATACGCGGATTGTTGCTGATAATCGTTTTTCGCGTTCATTTTCCCGTATGCCGTGCGGTATTTCACGTTGTCGGGATCCATTTGCATAGCGATTTCTAATTGTTTTTTACTGTCGTTCGTCCAGTTCTTTTTATAATAAATAACCGCTTGGAAATAATGCCATTCCGCTGTTCTTTCATTGAAGGCGTCCAACATATCTTGGGCTTGGTTAAGCTTGTTTTCTTTCAACAAAACGGTGATTTCTTCAAACGAGTTTTGTCCGTCGGTGTTTTTGTTGCTTTGCTTGCGTTCCGACATAATTTCATTGTACGCAACGTTGATTTTTGTCAATAATCTCGCCGCTTCGTTGCCAGCTTCTCCGTCCAACCATCTATCTTCGCTGTATTTCGCCTTTAACTCTTCATAGCGCGCGGTGATTTCTTCGTCCGTTGCCGTTTGGTCAAGACCGAGAAGTTTGTAATTTTCCGTCATTTTTCTCTCCTATGGCTTTTCGCCGTGGTTTTCTATATTATTTTTTCTTTTTTTTACTTTTTTTATCCTTGCATCTGCCGTTGCAATCGCAACCCGACATAATCCGCTTCGTCATCATCGGCAAGCCGCGAAGCAAAATGTTATCCGATAAATCCCGATTGAATTTGAAAGGGATATGGGAAAGGTTCTCGCGTATATCGAAAAAGATGGCGTTGAAGACAAAGCGCACTTCGTCCCCATATTTCCCTGAAAGCAACGCGGCTTTATTTTCCGCGTTATACGCCAAATAGAAAGGATTATAGCTGCCTTTTTTGACGTCTTTATCATAATCGTCCAAGGCGTCGATTAAATATATCCATTTGCCAAGCGCGTAGCAAAGATTGCGGGTAAATTCGGTGGCTTTGTCACCCAAAACGAAATCGGAAAATTCCGCAAGCATCGTTGCCGTAGCGTCCGCCGCCCTATCCAAGCTGTCCGTTTTCGCCTTTTCTATCCGTTCTTGTACGGCAAGATTAGTTTTGACGATATTTTCAATTTCGGGGTATTTTTTCTTGGCGCGTTTAAAGCCTTTTTTAAACCAAAGCCGTTTGCCGCGGCCTTTATCTCCGTCCATAATATCGTCGGTGTATTTATAATATACCAAAATTGCGTTGAGCGCGCCGATTTGACGGGTAAGCTCATCCACGTTCGCCATTTCCCGCGCGCGGATACAATGGGTCAAACAATGGGATTTTTCTATCGTTACGTCCACGCCCGCTACGTTGTGCAGAAGCACCGACAAAAAGGTGGTATCAAAAGAAAGCCCCATACGCGCGCTGTGTCCGCAAACTTCGGCTATGCCCTTGCAAACGCCGCAATACATCGCCTTATATAATTTGTCGTCTTTTATATATAAGTACGGCGTATCCGTACGAACGTATCCAAACATACTTTCCTTTATTTCCTTTCTACCGTTTAGTATACCACTTTCGCGCAAAAAACGCAAATGCAGCCCCCTTTCTTTTCGCGTGTTCACAGAAAAAGACGGGAGCTGTCACAAATTGAACAAAATTGAAAAATAATGCCGTCTTTTCGCTTTTTAACCTTATTTCTTATCGGGGTTGGGCGTAATTTCACCGTCCGCAAAGCGTACGATGACGTCCGACATTGCTTTTAAATCGTTTTTCACTTTGGTTTTAAATCTCGGCGTGCGATAACGAAGCTCTAACAAGCTCTTGGGCGGCTTCATCGCCGTCAACAAATGCAAACGCTTGATGCCCTTAAAGCTGTCCTTTACGTCGTTGCCCGACAAAGCGTACAATACGTCCTGCGGGAATTTGTAGGGGTTTGCCGTGGATAAGACTACGATGGGCGATTTGTCTTTCGCGGTTTGTTTTTCACGCCATTCATAGAACTGCATATACACCGCCAAGGCTACGCCCGTATGCGTATCCATCGCATAGCCGAATTCGTCGAAAATTTCGTACATTGCTTCGATGACGTCGTCTTCTTTGGCAAAGCCCGCGAAAAATTCTTCGTCCAGCTTGGCTTTTTCTTCCGCCGTAATCGAATATTCTTTCTTTTCCGCCAAATCCTTCATACGTTGCGCGGTGAGCTTTGCGTTTCTACCGCTTACTTCAAAGAGCAAACGTTCTAAGTTGGAAGACACCAAAATGTCCATAGACGGGGACATGGTACGGTGAAAATCGCGATTTACGTCGTAAACGCCCTTCTTGAAGAAGTCGGCAAGCACCTTATTTCGATTGGACGCGCAAACAAGTTTTTTCACGGGCAAGCCCATTTGTTTTGCGTACCAGCCTGCCAAAATATCCCCAAAATTCCCCGTGGGGACAACGAAGTTGACTTCGTCGCCCATCTCGATTTGACGGGAAGTGAGCATATCCAAATACGCGGAGAAATAGTAGGCGATTTGGGGCGCTAAACGGCCAAAGTTGATGGAGTTTGCGCTCGACAAACGAATACCTTTATCCGCCATCGTTTTATTAAATTCTTCGGAAGCGAACATTGTCTTTACCGCGCGTTGGCAATCGTCGAAGTTGCCTTCCACCGCCGCCACGAAAACGTTGTCTCCGTCCTGCACGGTCATTTGCAGGCGTTGCATTTTCGCAACCCCTTCGTCGGGATAGAACACCGCCACTTTCGTGCCGGGTACGTCGCGGAAACCTTCCAACGCCGCTTTGCCCGTATCGCCGCTCGTTGCCGCTAAAATCAAAATTTCTTCTTTGATGCCCGTCACTTCGCAGCTCTTTTTCAAAAGATAAGGAAGCAAGGTGAGCGCCATATCCTTAAAGGCGCAGGTAGGGCCGTGGAAAAGCTCTAACACGTACAAGCCCGACGCGCCGTCCACTTTTACAAGGGGAACGGGGTCGTTGCCCGTAAAGGAAGAATATGCCTTTTCGCACGATTGCTTGATATAGTCTACGCCAAGCTCTTCGCCTAAATACTTAGACAAAATAAACGCTGCGCGTTCGGCATAGCTCATTTCTGCCATTTGTTCAAATTCTTCGTTGCTGACGGTAGGGAATTTTTCAGGAACGAACAAACCGCCGTTCTTTGCAAGACCTTGTACGATGGCTTGCGCACCCGTTACCTTTTCGCCCCCTCTCGTGCTGATAAAATACATAAACTTATACCTGCCTTTTGCTTTTTTACGCGCGTTTTGCGCCGTCTATAAGTAATCCGTTGATAACCTATGTAACACATCTACGCCTTTTTTACGCGCAAATGCGGCGGACGATACGACCGCCTTGTTTTTTCATCTTTTTCCCCTTAATTTTCGTCTTTCGTAAAGCCCAACGGGGCTTGTCTTTCCCTTTATTTAAGAAATAGCCGAACGAGATGCCGTTCGGCTATTTATCAATGCTTTATTTTACAATACTTTGTTTGGATTAGATGTACTTGGTAACGAAGTCGGGAAGTTCTTCCTTCGTAGCCGATACGGAAACCGTAACGGTGATGTCGTTGCTCTTTGCAACTTTGTCAAGCATATAGAAGAAAGCCGCCATTTCCGCAACGGGTTTGCCTGCGATACGAACTACGCCGTCGATAAATACGTATTCGTTGTCGTGGTTGCCTGCAATTACACCTTTAATAAATCCGCAAAGAGCCGCTTCGCCTGCGATGTCGTATTCGCTGGTGTCGATGAAACGGATTTCGCGTTCCAAATCATACATACCGCGCTTGCTGTCGGTGATATAAATCATATGACCTTTTGCCACTTCAACCGTTGCGTTTGCCGCGTCGATCATCATCTTGGTCTTACCCGTACCTTTCGCGCCGTAAATAACTTTAATCATAATAAAATCCTCCCAGATTTTCTCGTACTATTCTCCGATGAAATTGTACTTTCTTTCGGTTTATTATAGTTTAGCATATTTTTCAAGGAATTTCAATACCTTTTTGAAAAATTTTTCCCCTTTCCGATAAACTTTTTTTATTTTTCTTCCCCTTTCCTTTCCCCAAGTATAAAAACCGCCAAAATACGCGAAAACTTCACAAAGCAAAAAAAGAGAGAACCTTTCGACTATGAACCGATTTGTTCTCTCTTTCTATCATTATATAAGTTTAAGCTTTCGCTCTGCGGTTTATTTTTTCGTTTGATTAGTTAAGCTCGGAAACAAAACGCTTGATTCTTGCCAAGCCTTCGTCGATATCCGCGTCGGACAAAGCGTAGGAAAGACGCACGCAATCGTCCGCGCCAAAGGAAATACCGGGAATGGTTGCCACCTTTTCGCTTTCCAACAAAGCGTCCGCAAACGCAATCGAACCGTCGATGACTTTGTCGCCGTACTTCTTGCCGTACAAGCCGCCCGTAACCATCATTACGTAGAACGCGCCGTCGGGTTCTACCGCTGATACCCCGTCAATTTCCGCAATCAAGCGCAAAAGCTTTTCGCGACGAGCGTCAAACACCTTTCTCATTCCTTCGATTTCTTCGTCGGGGGAGTTGAGCGCTTCTATCGTTGCGTATTGTGAAATGGAACAAGCGTTGGACGTCGCGTGGCTTTGGAAAGAGTCGATTGCCTTGGCTACATCCTTGGGCGCAGCCAAATAGCCCACTCGCCAGCCCGTCATGGCGTACGTTTTGGAAACGCCGTTGACAGTAATCGTCAAATCCTTCATCTTTTCGCTGCAAGCCGCCATCGAGAAGGGCTTTACGCCGTTATAGCAAAGCTTTTCATAGATTTCATCCGACAAAACGAAAATTTCCGCTTCTTCACAAACCTTTGCAATCGCGCGGACTTCTTCTTCCGAATACACCGCGCCCGTGGGGTTGGACGGGGAATTGAAAATGAGCATTTTCGTCTTGGGCGTGATTGCCGCTTTCAATTCTTCTGCGGAAAACTTGAACTTGCTTTCCTTTTTACATTCGATATATTTGGGTACGCCGCCGCAAACCTTTACCACTTCGGGATAGGTCAACCAGTACGGCGCGGGAATGATGACTTCGTCCCCTTCTTCCAAAACCGCGTAGCAAGCGTTGAAAATGGAGTGCTTCGCGCCGTTGGAAACGATGATTTGGGACGGTTCGTAATCCAAACCGTTGTCCTTTTTAAATTTTTCGCAAATCGCCTTTCTCAAAGGCAAAAGCCCCGACGACGGGGTGTACTTGGTATGCCCGTTGTCAAGCGCCGCTTTCGCGCTGTTGATGATATGTTCGGGGGTGTTGAAATCGGGTTCGCCTACGCCGAACGATACCACGCTTTCCCCTGCCGCTTTCATCGCTTTCGCTTTCGCGGAAATCGCGAGCGTTAAAGACGGGGAAATGGCGTTCATTCTCGATGCAATTCTATTTTTCATCCTTCGTTATCTCCGTATTTCTTTTTTCGCATATCATTTTACTATTTTTAATTAAATAAAGCAACCGCAAACGGGCTGTTTTTTATAAATTCTTGAAAAATAATCAAAAATTTTATTTTGTGCTTGGGGTTTAATTCGCTTTGTCGATTGTATTTTTTTATTGTTTTATAGGCATTTTTAGAAGAAAAACCTTATTCATCGCGTACCTGCCCCGCCCGTTTTAGCTTTTTGCGCTTTTTGTTGACGCTTTTCCAAAAAAGCCAATAGGTATTGATAAAAATCTTGCGCCGCTTTGGAAGGCAAAGCGCTTGTATGCAGGCCTATGACAATCTGCCTTTGGCAGTTTGGATCGGCAATGGGGAGCAAGACCATATCTTTGGATATTTCCCCCCAAGTGTATTCCGGCCAAAACGCTACACCCGCGCCTGCGCCGATGATATTTCTGACCGCGGTGGGAGAGTCCGACTCGAAAGAAATATGCGGTTTAAACCCAGCGTGCGCGCAAAAAGAGTCGCACACCGCGCGAAATGCACGCAACCCTGCCAAATGCACAAATCCTTCGTCTTTCATTGCACTCAAACAAACGTCTTGCCGTTGGGCATAAGGCGAATCCTTGGGAACAGCCAAATAAATTTTTTCCGCCAATACCTTTTTTTCCTGAAAAGGGGGTAACGCAGCCAAATCCGTTGCGCGCATTGCCACGGAAACGTCGCAGTCCGTTTCCGTTTCATTTTGTATTAGTTGAAAAACGGTTTCGGGATGTTTTTTCTTATAACTGATAACCGCATCCGTCACAACCGTAGAAGCCGCCAACACGTTTAATTTTACCGTGCGGCGTTGTTCTTGTTTTAATAGTTCCAACTCCAAAGGTATACCGTCCACCAAAGGAAATACGCTTTCTAATTTATTTTTCAGGTATTCGCCATACGTCGTCAATCGCACGTTGCGCCCTTTCTTATAAAATAAAGGAACGCCCAACTCTTTTTCCAACAGCTTAATCGCCTTTGTTAAGGCAGGCTGCGCGATATGTATTTCTTCCGCGGCGCGCGTTACGTGCCCTAAGCTTGCTACCGCATAAAAATAGCGTAATTTTACAAGTTCCATTTTAAATCCCCTTTTTGTTTATCAATAACTGTTTGTTATTGATTGCATAACAATTATATATTTTACATTATCGTTTGTCAAGTGTATAATAATATCGAACAAGAAATAAAGGAGTTTTGACTTATGGTAGAAGTGTTAGAATGTATTATGTTGATTTGTTTTGGGGTTTCGTGGCCCATTTCCGTATATAAAAGCGCAACGTCGCGCTCCACGCAAGGAAAGAGTATTCTTTTTACCTTTGCTATCATAGTGGGGTACTTAGCGGGTATAGCGGGAAAAATTATATCGAGCACAATCAACTACACCCTTGTTTTATATCTCATCAACCTTGCGGTAGTCAACGTAGACTGCGTATTGTATTTTATCAATCGACGTCACGAAAAATTGCAAAAATAAAAAATCGACGGTTTTGATATGCACCCCAAAAGTTTCTCCAACTTTTGGGGTGCATATCATTTTCGCCGATTTTGTTTATTCTTCGGAAGAAGCGAGCAAAGCTTCTTTGTCCGCGATAGCAAGCGCTTCTACCATACTGTCGATATCCCCCATAATAAAGGCGTCCAGGTTGTACTGGCTGAGCCCGATTCGATGGTCGGTGACGCGGCTTTGGGGAAAGTTATAGGTGCGGATTCGTTCGCTTCTATCCCCCGAACCAACCATGCTACGGCGGTTTTCTTCACGCGCCTTCGCGTTTTGTCCGTTATAGAAATCATACACGCGGGAACGCAGCACTTTAAAGGCGCGTTCTTTGTTTTTGAGCTGCGAGCGTTCGTCCTGACAAGTGACGACTATCCCCGTCGGGAAATGGGTGATACGCACCGCGGAAGCAACCTTGTTGACGTTTTGACCGCCTGCCCCGCCCGAATGGAAAATGTCGATACGAATATCTTTGTCGTTGATTTCCACTTCCACTTCTTCCGCTTCGGGAAGCACGGCAACCGTTGCCGCCGAAGTGTGGATTCTGCCCTGCGTTTCGGTGGCAGGTACGCGTTGAACACGGTGCACGCCGCTTTCGTACTTCAATAATTTATACGCGCCCGCGCCCGTTACGTTGTAAATGGCTTCCTTAACGCCGCCCAGCTCGGTGGCGTTGATATCGATTTCTTCCACGCGAAGTCTATGTGCCGCGCAATAGTTTTGATACATTCTGCAAAGCTCGCCTGCAAACAGCGCGGCTTCTTCGCCGCCCGTGCCTGCGCGGACTTCTAAAATACAGCTCCTTTCATCGTTTTTGTCCTTGGGAAGAAGCAAAATTTTTAAATCCCCCAACAACGCCGCAAGCCTTTCCTTACATTCGTACCCTTCGTCGAGAAGCATCTTTTTCATCTCGCCGTCCGTTTCCGTTTCAGCCAAAGCGAAGGCGTCCGTCATTTGGCGCTCGGTTTCCAAATATTCTACGTATTTTTCTACCGTTTCGGTCAGGTCTGATTGTTCCTTCGAATACTTCTGCCACGTACCCATGTCCGCGATGACTTCGCTATCCGCGAGTTTTTCGGACAAAAATTCGTAGCGTTTTTTGATGTCGTCTAATTTTTTTAACATAGGCGTTTCCTTATAAAGTACGCCCGAATAAATCGGGCGTAAAACACTTAATATATAATCTTAACGTAGCGTTCGACGCCGTTGAAATCCTTACCGATAATCGTGTAATGGTCGCCCTTGAAAAGCTTTGCAACCGCTTTTGCTTCCCCTTCGCCGACTTCCATAATCAACGTACCGCCGCGGACAATGTGTCTGCCCGCCGAAGCCGCTATTTTGCGATAGATATCCAACCCGTCTTCGCCGCCGTCCAACGCAAGGCGGGGTTCGAAATCCTTTACTTCGCGTTGCAACGTTTCTATCGTCGCCGTGGGAATGTACGGGGGGTTGGTTACGATAATATCAAATTTCCCGCGCACCTTTTCAAATAAGTCGGAGCGGATAAATTCCACCTTTGCGCGGTGTTCTTCGGCGTTTTCCTGCGCCAAAGCCAACGCGTCTTCGCTGATGTCCGTCGCCGTCATTTTCACCTTGACGCCGCGTTTTTGCAACTCTTTTTGCACGGCGATCGCAATCGCGCCGCTGCCCGTGCACATATCCAAAATGCTTTGTCCTTCTTCGGCAATCCCGACGACCATCATCGCCATTTCTTCCGTTTCGGGACGGGGAATAAGCACTCTTTCGTCTACTTTAATTTTATAACCGCAAAAATCCGCGTCCCCGATGATATACCAAAGGGGTCTACCCGTCAAGCGTTCGTCGGCGATACGGATAATTTCTTTGGCTTGGCTGACGCGCAAAATACGCTCGGTATCGTTTATCGCGCTCTTGGGAATATCCAACGACAAAGCAAAAATCCATTCCGCTTCTTCTTCGTCAATCCCGTTATCGGCAAAGCGTTTTTTGGTGTTTTTCAAAAGCGCGGACATTTTACCCTGCACCGCGAATACTTTTTCGGGGATCGTCGGGTCGGCGTCCATCGCCAAAACGGTGTTAAACGCGGCAATCGCGCATTCAATCATACCATCTTCGGGTTCGCGCGTGGTCAGCTTTTGCAACAACAGCCCGGGCGCTTTGAAAATCAAGAAAAATTTACTCTTGGTCTTGGAAAGCAAGCGCAAAATTTCATACGAAACGCCTGCGATTACGGGCAAGGTCAAAATCTTAAATCCGATGCGAATAAGCCTGCTTAAAAACTCGTTTTGTCCGTTGTATACGTTCATTTTCACAAGCAATACGTTGACGAGTGAAAAGACGAGAATGCTGACAATCATAACCAAGAACAAAAAGGTCGTTCCGCAACGGTCGTGCACGCGGGAACAGCCGCGCACGTTTTCTACCGTCAAGGGTTTATCTTTTTCATAGCAGGTAATCGTTTTATGCTCCGCACCGTGACACATAAATACCCTGCGCAGGGACGGGATTAAGGAAATAAGTACGATGTATAATACGAATATGATTAGGCGTATGCCGCCTTCCGCCAAATTAAACCAAAGCCCGGGAAGACCTGCGGATTGCGCGTCGAAATGCGACGGAGGCAGGAAACTCGTCAGCCATTGCGGCAAGGCAATAAAGATACCAAGCGCGATAATGACGCCGATAAACACGGCTATGCTATTAAAAAAGCCGCTTAAATCGACGTGGTGTTTTTCTTCCAGCCATTTTTCCGCTTTGGTAGGATTCTCCGTTTCTTCGATGGCTACGTCTGCGCTGCGCATCAAAATACGGTTCCCGTCTACGAGCGACGACACGAAACTGAACACGCCGCGCACGAAAGGAAGGCGGGAAAATTTGCTCCGTTTTTCGGGCGGGGTAAGGCGTTCGGATTCGATTTGGATTTCGCCTTCGGGGTCGCGGACGGCTGTTGCCATCGCGCATCTGCCCCGCATCATAATCCCTTCCATAACCGCTTGGCCGCCGATATAGGTGCGTTTTTCTTTTTCTGCCTTTTTGCTCATATTACTCCACTTTCCCATTTTCTTTATAAAAAGAAGAAGGCTTTAAGATGAACCATCTTAAAGCCCGGTTTACCAATTAAAGACCATATCTCTTTTTGAACTTATCGACACGTCCACCGGTATCAACCAACTTTTGCTTGCCCGTGAAGAAGGGATGGCAGTTGCTGCAAATATCCACTTTCATTACGTCGCCTTCTTTCGTCGTGCCCGTTTTAAAAGTAGCTCCACATGCGCAAGTTACAGTTACTTCGTGATATTTGGGATGAATATCAGCTTTCATTATTTTCACCTCGCTGTTTCTTTTTCTCTTATGCTTTTCAATTATACCCCTTTTTTTTGTACTCGTCAACTGTTTTTGCCGTAATTTATAAAAAATAGTTGCAAATTTGGAGAAAATAGTTTATACTTATTTTATACGCGTACGGCGAGTCTTTCGCCAAATATCCCACGCGTTAAAGGCGTATACCTTTTATGAAAATTTGGCAATTAGCTTACCCCCACAATTTACAGCACGTAATCGCTCCTGATTTGAAACTTACCGACGATAAAGTGAAAGTAAAAGTCACCAAGGCGCTTCTTACCGAATCGGACGTAGCCGTATACACGGGCGCTATTAAGGTCAAAGCACCCTTCATTCCCGGCCGCTTTGCTATCGGTCAGGTTACCGAAGCCCACGACGATTCCTTTATTAAAAAGGGTGAACGCGTCTATCTTGCAGGGGTCACGGAAGACGAATGTACCCCCGACGGACTTCGCGTTGCAGGCGAAACGACGGACGGGTTTTATCGTGATTTCGTGCTTGCGGGCGTGGACGACGTCTACCCTCTTCCTTCTTCCGTTACGGACGAAGCCGCTTTCTTGATTGACGCGATTGCTATGGCGGAACACGTCGTTGACGAAATGAATATCGGCGCGGGCGACCATATCCTTATCCTTGGCGGCGGTCTGTACGGAAATATTCTTTGCCAAATCCTTATTTATCACCGCGCGGTGCCTATCTTGGCGGACAATAACGCCGAACGCCTTGCGCGCGCGAAGCGCAGCGGGATTTATTACACCTTCCCCAACGACGATACCTTAAAACAAAACGTTTTGAACGTAACGGGCGGAAAGCTCGCGGACGGCGCGGTGTATCTCGCTTTTGCCAACCGTTGCGAACCGTCTATCTTGTTCCCGCTCGTAAAACGGGACGCGCACGTATCTTTCTGCTCGCTGACCAACAAGGCTTTGCACGTGAATTTGGAATACGCGCTGAAAAACAACCTGACCTTGAAAGGTATCACGGAAAGCAGAGAATTCGTGTCCACGGCAATCAATTTGCTTGCTAACAAAGCCGTCAATTTCACCGAATTCCCCTTCCACAGCTTCCGCGAAGAAGAATTGCCCGAAATGATGGACAAATACGCCCAGCTGTACAGCAGCGGCGCGGCTTTGCCCGAACAGTACGACATCGCAAAGTTTATTTTCTAATTTTCTATCGATTTTCCTTTGCCCCGCTTTGGGGCAAATCGTTTATAAGGAGCTTTTTTATGAAAAAAATTATTTTTGCTTCGGATATTCACGGCTCGGCTTACTGGTGCGCGGAGCTGCTTTCCGCCTTTGAAAACGAAGGCGCGGATAAGCTGGTTTTGCTCGGCGATATTTTATACCACGGTCCGCGCAACGATTTCCCCGAAGATTATTCGCCGAAAAAGGTTTTTGCGATGCTCAACGCTATTAAGGACAAAATCGTTTGCGTGCGCGGAAATTGCGACAGCGAAGTAGACCAAATGGTGCTGGAATTCCCCATCATGGCGGACTACGCTTTGTTGCCCTTGAAAAACCGTACTTTGTTTTTGACGCACGGGCATTTGTTCAACGAAGAAAACCCGCCCCTTTTAAAAGACGGCGATTTCCTTTTGAACGGTCACTTCCACAACCCCACTATCCGCAAAACGGAGCAAGGGTTTGTCTACGCAAACTGCGGCTCGGTGTCCTTACCCAAGGAAGGGACGCCCCATTCCTATCTTTTATACGAGAATGGAACGCTGTATTTAAAGGATTTGGAATCGGGCGGCATCTTCGACTGCTTCGATTTATAAAATAGCTTCAACACATACCTGGTATGCCCGAATTGCAAAATTCGGGCTTTTTTTTGCGCCAAAATAGCCCCCCCTACCGAGCAAAGAAAATGTGCCTTGCCGCATACGACGAAAAACGTGCTTTTTCGAGCGTCGAAAGCCGTCGTATGGGGGCGCAGGCATATTACGCGCTCCCCACATAAAAATCGCGCTCCTTCCCCTATATTCCCCTTTCTTCGCTGCGTTTTCGCGCGAGTTAGACGCATATGCGGATACGCCCAAATAAGCCAAAAAACGGGTAAAGATGAAACGCTTGCGGATAAGCGCAAGCGTTTTTCGTTATGCTTTGTTTGGATTAAATTTTAGGCAATTTTGCAATCGCCTTTGCGATTTCTTCGTCGCTGGGAATATAGTCGGTCATTTTACCGTCGTGGAATTTTTCATACGACATCATATCGAAATATCCCGTGCCCGTCAAGCCGAACAAAATGGTTTTTTCTTCACCCGTTTCTTTGCATTTCAAGGCTTCGTCAATGGCAACGCGAATGGCGTGGCTGGATTCGGGCGCAGGCAAAATGCCTTCGATACGCGCGAAATATTCCGCCGCTTCAAACACCTTGGTTTGCTCTACCGAGCGCGCTTCCATCAATCCGTCTTCGTAAAGCTGGGAAAGGGTGGACGTCATACCGTGATAGCGAAGCCCGCCCGCGTGGGTCGCGGCAGGGATAAAGCCCGAACCGAGCGTGTACATTTTTGACAAGGGGCATACCTTGCCCGTATCGCAATAATCGTACGCGTACGTGCCGCGGGTAAGCGTGGGACAAGACGCGGGCTCTACCGCGATGAAACGATAATCCGCTTTGCCCTGCAATTTTTCACCCATAAACGGAGCAATCAAGCCGCCAAGGTTGCTGCCACCGCCCGCGCAACCGATAATAATATCCGCTTTTTCGCCGTATTTGTCCAGCGCGGTTTTGCTTTCCAAGCCGATTACCGATTGATGCAAAAGCACTTGGTTTAAAACGCTGCCGAGGACGTAGCGATAGCCGTCTTGGCTTTGCGCCGCTTCCACCGCTTCGGAAATCGCGCAACCGAGAGAGCCCGACGTGCCGGGGAATTCTTCTAAGATTTTTCTGCCCACTTCCGTGGTCGTGGACGGGGACGGGGTTACGTTTGCGCCGTAGGTGCGCATCACTTCCCGCCTAAACGGCTTTTGTTCGTACGAGCATTTTACCATAAAGACTTGACAATCCAAGCCAAAGTATGCGCAAGCCATACTCAAAGCCGTGCCCCATTGCCCTGCGCCCGTTTCCGTCGTTACACCTTTCAAGCCCTGCTGTTTTGCGTAATAAGCCTGGGGAATTGCCGAGTTTAATTTATGCGAGCCCGAAGTGTTGTTGCCTTCGAACTTGTAATAAATTTTAGCGGGGGTGTCGAGTACCTTTTCCAAACAATACGCACGGATAAGCGGTGCGGGACGGTACATCTTATAAAAGTCACGGACTTCCTTGGGAATTTCAATGTATAAATCGGTGTCGTTAAGCTCTTGCTTTGCAAGCTCACGGCAGAAAACCTTAGAAAGCTCGTCTTCCGTCATAGGCAATTTGGTTTCGGGATGAAGCAAAGGCGCGGGCTTGTTTTGCATTGCCGCGCGTAAATTGTACCAAGACGTAGGGAGTTCCTGTTCATCTAAATAAATTTTATAGGGAATTTCCTTTTTCATATTCTCTCACTCCTTTTTTGTATTGGTTAGATACAATATTAGCACTTTTTCAAAGGATAGTCAAGCCCACAAAAGGCGTTTACAAGAAAAAAGCGTGTTTTCTCTTTTGAGATACGCTCCACTCGCTTCGCTCGGTCAGTATGACACTTTTTGTCATTGCGAACGGAGCAAAAGCGAAGTGTGGCAATCTGGTTGAAGAATAAGGCAGTATTATATAGTTAGATTGCCACGCTCGTAAACTCGCTCGCAATGACACGGGGACGGGACGATTGCCACGCTCGCAAAGCTGAGCTTTGAGCCAGTCTTACGTCTTTTCGCGCGTTCTTTAAGGAAGCGGACGACCGTGTGATAATGTCACTCTGGAATGAGCGACAGCGAAATGATAGAGTCTATTCGAGATTCTATCGCTTACGCTCCAGAATGACAATGCTGAGCTTGCTTGCAGCTATGCTACGCTCTAGAACGACCAAGGAAATAATATGCTGTATAATAAAAAGCAATCTAAAATAGATTGCCTTTAATTTAATGATTGTTTTGTAGTTTTTCTATTAAGGAATTGTCTAAATATATTAAATAGATTAAATTTCGCGCAGTTGGAGATGGATTGCTTCTACCCGTTTCCCATGCTTCAACCGTCCGAATGGAAACGCCTAAAATAGAAGCAAAAGCTTTTTGTGAAAGATTTAACGTTTTTCTAAACATAGCAACATTGATATTGGGCAGCTCTCTTTTTCTCGCAAAGGTGGCGGCTTTTGCTTCGCCTTTCTCATAAGCCAAAGCTTCTTCAAGCCCAGACATTATACCCAAGAAAAAATCTATATTTTTGAAATTGTTTTCAATTTCTTCATTACTTAAACGACTTTGTAAAATGAGTTCCATATTTAGCTCTCCTTTTTAATAAGTTCGATTAACTTCTTAATCATCTTTTTTTGTTCTGCGGTTAAATTCTCTTGTACGTTTTTAGGATACGCGAAGAGAAAGTACACTCTCTCCTTTTCAAATATATCAACGTATATCACTCTCCCCCCGCCGCTTTTTCCTTGATTGTCATTAAGTTGAAAACGAAGCTTGCGCGCGCCACTCGTTCCTTCTATTACTTCGCCGCCCTTGGGATCATTTAATAACGCTTCTTCCAAATACCGCAAATCGGTATCGTCAAGCCCCATTGCTTTCCAGCATTTTACAAAAGGTTCGGTATGTACAAAAAGTCTTTTCATTCGTGTATTACCTATATTATATTCTTTACACTATTATTATATACGATAAAATCGTAGTTGTCAATAGTTTTTTAATATTTATATCAAAAAAAAGTGATGTCCTTTCGGACATCACTCTTTTTTAGTTTTAGTTAGCTTGCGCTTAGTTTTTATAACGCAATTCGTATTGTTCGATGGTCATCGTGCCAAGGAGTACGAAGTGCAAATCTCTGTCGCATTCTTCTGCGCAATCAGCGTGCTTGTTAAGGCAGAGCTGGAAGAAGTATACAAGGCCAGCTTCTTCATCGATGTAGATAGGAGCTTCCGTTGCAACGTCGTTGTCGTAGTAGAAGTCGTGTTCGCCGTTAGGAGCGATTGCGAATTCTTCCTTACCAACTTCTTTGTTGTTATACTTGTAGATCCAAACTTGCTTACCATATTCGCAGCAGGTAGATTCGGTCGTCTCTCCATAAGGCTTAGCAATTACGGTTTCGGTGCAACCTTCTCTCTGACAGGTACCGGTGCATACGCCAGGAGCTGCAATCGAACCAGTTTCGGTGATTGCGAACTTCACGTCGTGACCAAGAGGCTTCTTGTATTCTACGAGTTCGTAGTGCGTTGCATCTACGGTACATACTTTCCATACGTATACGCCTTCCGTGCAGGTAGGTTCTGCGCTTTCTACGAAGTTAACAGGCATATTGTTTTGAGCACCGCTGCTGTATACATATTCTTCAGCCCATACGTGCTTACCGGAAAGTTGTACAGTGATAGGATGTCCGCATACTGCGCAATCAAATACAGCCGTGCTGTAGTTGGTGCAATCACCAGCAACACCAGCGATCCATCTTACTTGACCTGCAGCAACTGCAGCTTCCCAAGCGCTCGTCATGGAAACTTCTTTACCAACGTAGATACCAATGATCTTGTCGTAGCCATCTACAAGCAAGGTATGAGATTCTTGACCTTGTTCGCTGTAGAACTTACCTTCGATAGCGAGCGTTACAACACCCGTAGACTTCGTGATGGTGTAGGTACCCTTTACATAGTAAGGCGTTCTGTCGATAGGAGTACATCCGTTACCCTTTTCAACTTCGCCAGTCTTAACGTAGCTTGCAACAACCGTATCCGTGCAACCTTCAACCGTGCACTTGTAGGTGATGGTCTTCGTGAAGTCGCCAATCTTGCAAGCTGCAACGAACGCAGCTACTTCAGCTTCGTCAGCAACAACAAGGTTGTGACCAACGGGTTCGATATATTCTTTGTATACTCTGTTATCAGCTACAGGGCATTCAGCAGCCGTACAGATTTCATAGGTGTAACCATACATCGTGCAGGTTGCCTTTTCAGTAAGTCTATTGCCATCCGTCGTATGCGTACCATTTACATAGGTAAGGAAAGGAAGACCACAGCATTCGCAATCGAAGGTTGCTTGAGCAGCCTTATCGCAGCTGGTAGGTACACCAGCAATCGTTCTAAGAACGTTTGCTTCAAGGAGAGGTTTAGCATCAACGTCGGACAAGGAGTATTGAGCCAACAATGCTTTTTGTTCATTCGTCAAGGAAGCGTAAGCAACTTGCGTGCCACCAACGAATTGAACAGTACCATTCGTGCTACCGAATGCATAAACAGTTACACCGTTAAGCTTGTGAGCCAAGATGGTGTCTTCAACGAGCATAGGACATTCGATTTCGATGTCTGCTACGTAGTTAACGTGGTCAATAGCAAGACCATTCGTCAAGTTGATAGTTTCATAGATGTCATAGGTAGGCGTCTTGCAATCCGTACCGTTGCGCGTTTCGATAAATTCAACAGCAACAGTTACAGGGGTAGCGTTAGGGCAGTTCTTGCAGATAACCTTAGCGGTCATAGTAGCTGCATCAACGGAACCAGCAACATATTCGTATACGTGACCGATAGCGATGTCAGCTTCGGATTGGATATACTTGTCGCAACCAGCGGATGCCTTGGAGCAAGGCGTGTAACCATCGGTTACGCAGGTCTTAGCAACGTGGTTCTTTTCTTCGAACGTGTGTTCACCAGAGATGTTGAACGTGATAGGATCGTTACATACTGCACAGTCAGCAACAACCAACGTGTATTCCGTACATACAACAGCAGCACCAGCGATAGGTCTGATAACATTTGCTGCAAGCAATGCCGTCAAATCATCAGCGATGTCGCCCATGTGTTCGATGTAAGCGCCAAGTTCAGCTTCTACCTTGTATTCGCCGCTTACGAACGTGTGCTTACCAGTTGCAGGAGCCGTAACAACAGACGTAAGTTCAGGAAGAGCTACAGTATGTTCGCCGTTTCTATCTTCATAGGTGTAGCTGTACGTCGTGGTTACAGTACCGCTGTTCTTACAGTTAGCAGCAACCGTTTCAATAGCTTTGTCAGCGTCAACAGTAAGCCAACCGCCACAATCTTCACAAACAAGCGTGATAATGTACGTAGCTTTCGTAGCATTCCATTGAGCGCTGGAATATTTGTAAATGTGACCCAAAGCTGCTTCCTTGTCAAGGTCGGTGATGATTGCGTGGCAATCTTCACAAGCCCATGCACCAAGGTTTTCTTCCGTACATGCGTTGGAACCATCTACAACAACACGGTGCAATTTAGCATCCGCGGAGTGTGCGTCGAAGTGCGCGTTACATTCAGGGCAAGTTCTTTCACGGCAAGCGTAAACAAGGTCTTCACCTTCGGTAGGATCAGCATAAATCCATTCAACGGGTACAAACGTCAAAATGGACTTAACTTCACCAGCTTCTACACCAGCGTATTCAACCATTTCCCACGTACCGTGCTTGTCAGCCTTTTCGCCAACAACGATTTCATAACCGTCGCACTTAACGCATACTTTTGCAGTGATTTCTTCTTTTGCGCAAGTAGCGTATTGAATCGTGTGTTCTACGAATACGTGTTCGCATTCTTCGTCCAACGTGCCGCCTTGAGGACCTTGTTCGCCTTGAGGACCTTGAGGACCAGTTTCACCTGCGGGACCTTGTTCGCCTACAGCACCGTCGGAACCATTAGCACCATCTTTACCGGGAGCGCCGTCCTGACCCTTCAAAGATTCGAGCCATTCTTCCACCGTACCAGTAAACCCATTATCAACTGCGAGTTGATAAGCAGATTTCCCATCTTCACCGCAACCAGCAAGAGCAAACGTAAAGCTCAATGCAAGCATTGCTAAAACGGGAAAAAGTTTCTTTTTCATAGCGTTTTCTCCTTATTTTTAATAAATTTTTTTTGACAATATTTTTCTAAATACATTTTTTGCTTATCACTCGCTGCCATTGCGTGGGGTTATGTACTCCGGCGAATGGGGTTTTCACGATAATATCGGCTCCTTTCGTCGGTACTTCTCGCAAATTCCACGCTAAAACAGCGCATAATAAGACAATCTATGCATTTTCTTCCTAATTTTATCACAGCTTTTTATAAATGTCAACAAAAAATCAATATTTTTTTCAAAAATTTATGAAAATAAAAAATATTTTGTAAAAGTTTTAATTTTTTCCCTTTTCACACCTTTTTCACACGCGTATATATATATTATTATAATGTAAGGCGAGCTTTGGAATTTTTCCACAAAAGAATTTTTTGATTTTTTATGAAAAGTTGGAAATTTTTGCCTTTTTAGGGGCTTTTTCCCCTTTTTTCCTGCAAGGTCTTGACAAACCGTTTTTCACAGCCCAAAAACATGGCTTTTTCTCGACAAAAAACGTCCGCGCTCCTTTCATATCTTTATATAATATTCTCTACGCCGAAAAAAAGGCACTTTTACTTGATTTCGATTTTTTGTTATCTTATAAAGTTCGTCATAATTTTACGTTCGCGGACGGGTTCGATGCCTGCTTCCTTGCCAAGCGCCAAGCATTTCAACAGCCAAGCCATGTTGTTGCCCAAAATACGCATCGTTTGCAAGCCTTCTTCGTCCTGCGCCGCTTCTTCCGCCGTATTGCCGTGAATTTCGTTCCAGTAGTTGGACGCCACAATCGGCATATTATTAATAGTGAAATATTTATTGATAACGTCAAAAGTCGTGCTTGCGCCAGCTCTGCGACAGCTCACCACCGCCGCCGCGGGTTTGAACGCCAAATTTTTACTGCCGCTGTAAAAAACTCTGTCCATAAAGCTGATAAGCGAGCCCGAAGCCGACGCGTAATACACGGGCGAGCCGAACACGAAGCCGTCGAACTGAGCCGCTTTTTCCACAAATTCGTTTACACCGTCGTCTTGGACGCATTTTTTCGTCTTTTTACAAGCCCAACAGCCGTTGCAGCCGCGGACGGGATTTTTACCGAGCTGATAAATTTCCGTTTCCACGCCGTTGGCTTGTAAAGCCTTCGCCACTTCCGCAAGCGCGGTGTACGTGCAGCCCTTTTCGTGATGACTGCCGTTGACAAGCAATACTTTCATATTTTTCTCCTTTTCACCGCGAAGCGGTTTTTTGCTTCGCGCGCTTTTATACTTTTATTTTTCTTCGCCAAGCAACCGCAAGCATTGCTTAAACGCCGTCGGCAAAGAAATATTTTCTTGAATTTCGTCCAAAGCGTAGGTATCGAACGGAGCGCTCTCCGTCCAAACCCAAACACAGGTAATTTCCCACTTGATATGGGTGAAAATATGGATAAATTTTCCACGTTTTATTTCCGTGAACGCGGACATACCCCACTCGTTTAGGATTTTTTCCGCATTTTCTCCGTTTTCGCAAACGTGGGACGGAAACTCGTTCATTCCGCGCAAAACACCCGTCTCGCGACGGCGTATACAAAAGCCCTGCGGGGTTTGGATTAAAAATACGAAAACACTTTCTTCCCTTTTGCCCTTTTTGGGTGGGAGTACGGGATAAAGGGTTTGCGTACCCTTTTGACGGGCTTTGCAAATACCGTTCAACGGGCATTTTTCGCAGGCTGGCTTTTGCGGCTTGCATATAAGCGCGCCCAGCTCGAATAAACTTTGCGTAAAATCCGAGCAATCTTTCCCTGCCTGCGGATAGACCGCCGTCAAGATTTTTTCTAAGCTTTTTTTATATTTCGTATCGGATATGGGCGTTGGGTTTTCGGACAGCCTGGACGCGACGCGCAAAACGTTGCCGTCCACCGCCGCCGCGGGATTGCCAAAGGCAATCGAAGAAATCGCCCCCGCCGTGTACGAGCCTATCCCCGAAAGGGTGGTAAGCGTCGCTACGTCCGCAGGAAAATTGCCCCCGTAAACGGACACGATGGTTTTCGCCGCTTTTTGCAGGTTGCGGACTCGGCTGTAATACCCCAAGCCTTCCCAAAGCTTTAAAAGTTTTTCTTCTTCGCACTCCGCCAAAGCCTGCACGGTGGGAAGCTCTTGCATAAACCGAAGATAATATTCCTTCACCGCTTCGACGCGGGTTTGTTGCAACATAATTTCCGACACCCAAACCCGATAGGGCGTGGGGTCGTCCCGCCAAGGCAAGCTGCGTTTGGATTTTTGATACCACGAAAGAAGCGGTTTTGTGATTTGCCCAAAATCAAAATCGCATTGTTTTGACATACGTACCGTCCGCCGAGAGTTATTCGCCCTGTCTGTTTTGCGCGCTCGCCGACAAAGCGTTGAAATAGATTACCGTTTCTACGAAAGACGGCTCGGTGGGATAGGTCATAGGCACGGGCAAAGACAACGAAGCGTCGTCGCCGACGTAGGTTACGTCCGCTTTCCCTTCTTCGCGCGTGGTAACAAGGCAGTTGCCCACCCCCACGAACGCACCAGGATAGCCACTGAAAATACTGCGCATTAAATCCACACCGCAAATGACGTCTACGTCCATACGGCGGGTGAGCAGGTCGAAAATTTCGCGGTATTCTTCCAAATCGCCGTTGCGGTTGCATTCGGGCAAGGTTTCCAAACCGTCCAAAACAAGGAAAAGCTTGGGATAGCCTTTGCCATAGCTTCTTTGCTGTAACAATTCTTTCAAGGTTTCGACGGCAAAATTTAAATCGGACTTTGCGCGGATATACGGCACGGTGACGTCCATATTACGCAAACGGAGCAGTTCGCCGTATTCCGTCTTGGGAGAAAGCACCAAAAAGGTGGCTTCGCTTTTTTCGTACAGACAAGATACCGTCAACAAAAGCCGACGGATACATTCTCCCCTGCCCGGACCGGTGACGCAGGTATGCCGTACCGTCAACGGTTTTTCCCGTTTTTGGGAAAGCAAGATATTGCCCACGCTGTCTTCGCCGAGCGGTAAACCCTTTTTTAATTCTTCAAATTTTGCGTCGTCGCGCGATAATTCGCTGATCGTCGAAATAAAAGCGTCCGTTTTCATACTTTGCTCCTTATTCTCCCCTTTTCGTGGTCGGGTTTATTATACTATACTTCTTTGCATTTGTCAAGTCGGACTTTGAAAAGTCCGTTTGGTAAAAACGGGCAAAACACCCGCCGAGAATAGCGAGTGCTTTTTTTGCCTTGTTTAAGTTGAGAGTTATAATGCGAACCACGATTATTCCAGCTCGAACGCGCCTGTATAAAGCTGATAATACGTGCCTTTCATATCCAGGAGCTGTTCGTGCGTACCCCTTTCGATGATATGTCCGCGGTCGAGTACCATAATCGCGTCGGAGTTGCGGACGGT
>JBGVRC010000098.1:0-26568 GCA_045128055.1 Candidatus Scatosoma sp.
CGGCAGCGAAAAAATCGGTAGCGGTTTGGTAAGCGTTATGGTTCGCGGCGACGTAGGCGCAGTAAAGGCAGCAGTAGAAGCAGGTACGGCAGCAGCTACGGCACTTGGCGAAGTTATTGCTACGCACGTAATTCCTCGTCCCCATATGGACGTTGAAAAACTTCTTCCTTCTATTAAGTAATAAGGATAATCCTTAATTATCTTTGCGCTTAAAACGATAAGCGCAGAAAGGAAAAAACAGGGAAAATCCATACTGCCCGTCATGGGGCGGGCGGTATGGGAAGTTTTTCAAAAATAACAATTATCATAAGCAAAAAATAGGCGATACGCACGCGCGTACGCGCCTTTGAACGTGGTTTTTTCACGAAATCTTTTTCATAAAGCAAAATATCATATTTTGGAAGGAATGGCAATGGAATATACGAACGCGCAAATTGCGGAATTAGTAAAAAAAGTTTTAAAGGATATGCAAGGGGTTCAAACGAGTGCAAATGCAGGCAACGAAGTGCCCGTAGGCGTATCTAATAGACATATTCATTTGACGAAAGCGGACATGGAAACCCTTTTCGGCGCAGGATACGAACTCACCCCGATGAAGGATTTATCGCAACCGGGTCAGTACGCTTGCAAAGAAACGCTTACCTTGATAGGTCCCGCTATGCGTCCGATTGAAAACGTGCGCGTTTTAGGGCCGCTTAGAAACAAATCGCAGGTAGAAATATCCGCGACGGATTCGTACGTGTTAAAGGTAAAACCGCCCGTACGCGAATCGGGAAATATTGCGGGTTCTGCACCCATTACCATTGTAGGGCCTAAGGGGATAGTGCAATTAAAAGAAGGTTGTATTATCGCCAACAGACACATCCATATGTCGCCTGCGGACGGCGCGGCGTTTGGTGTGAAGGACGGAGAAACGGTGACGGTGGACGTAGTAGGAAAACGCCGCACGCGTTGGTATGACGTGCAGGTGCGCGTACATCCCGAATTCCGTTTGGAAATGCATATCGATACGGACGACGCAAACGCGGTTGGTATCGGTAACGGCGCGAAAGTGCAGGTTGTAAAGGAGTAAGGACATGTTAAGAGGAATTATCAGAGGACATATCGTATCCACCAAAAAGCAGGACGCTTTGGTTGGTTCGAAATTTATGGAAGTGGAGCTTATGAAAAACGGTCAGCTTACCGGTGATTTCATCGTAGCGGTTGACAGCGTGGGCGCGGGTATCAATGAAGAAGTGTTGATTACGACAGGTAGCTCCGCGCGTTTGGCGTTGAACAATACTTGCGCGCCTTGTGACGCGGTTATTGTCGGTATCATCGACTAAGCAACTTAAAGTTGCATCTAGTTGGTGTATCATTCACTCGTTTTTGAAGATTGCTCCGCGTTAGGATGGAACGCCCATACAGTCGTTGCTAACTTAAAAAATGAGTGAAAAGACGTAAGACTGGCTGCAAAATCATCTTGCTGTATCAGTTACCCGTTTTTGAAGCTTGCTCCGTATTAGGATAAAGGTCAAGGGAATTATTCCCTTGTGGTGTGGGCAAAGCCCACGAAGACCCGCTGTCAAGCGCCGCCGAAAGGCGGGGAGCGTTTAAGAAGCAAAACATAGTTTTGCGCAAATTACCGCACAAGCGGTCGGTCGCCGCAAGGCGAAAATGAACATATTAGAAAACTATGAACTTGAAAGAACTTATGAAAGAAGCAGGCATCGTCGGCGCAGGCGGTGCGGGATTCCCTTCGTATGCAAAATTAGCGGACGGAGCGGATATTCTCGTTGTCAACGGCGCGGAATGCGAGCCACTTCTTTATACCGATTATATACTTCTCCAAAAAGAAATGCCTATGGTTTTGGAGGGGATAAAGGCCGTACAGGAGTATGCAAACATACCCTGCGCTTTGTTATGCGTAAAAGAGCATACGGCAAAACGGCTTCGTTTAAAGGACGGGACAAAGTTAGGGGATAGGATTATCCTAAAAACCTTGCCCGACGTCTATCCCATGGGCGATGAAATCAGCTTGATTTATCAAGCTACGGGTAGGGTAGTAAAGCCCGGCAACTTGCCTATCACTTCGGGGGTAATCGTGCTCAACGTAGAAACGCTGTACAACACGGCGCAAATGACGAAGAACGATCAGCCCCTTACCGAAAAATACGTGACGATAGCGGGGAATATCCCCGAAGCCATCGTGGTAAAAGTGCCTATCGGTATCGAAGTATCGGCTTTATTTGAACAAAATTCGATTATAGTCCCCGAAGGACACGTCGTAATCGACGGCGGGCCTTCGATGGGTAGGGTAATAGACCCCGAAAGCGCGGTGGTGACAAAGACGACGAAAGGCTTGCTCATTCTTCCCGAAGAAATAGAAGCGGTGATGACGAAGTTTATCGACGGCGACAAATCCATCGCCCGCGCGGAAACGGCGTGTTGTCAATGCACCCGTTGCACGGATATGTGTCCAAGGGCGTTGCTTGGGTATCCGCTCGAACCGCATAAGATGGTTCGCACGGCAAAATCCGCGGTGACGATTATGCCCGAAATGGTGCTTTCCGCCACCCTTTGTTGCGGTTGTGGGATTTGCGAATCGCTTGCGTGCAGTCAAGGCATTTCCCCCAAGGCGGTCATCAACGAATACAAGGCTTTGCTTGCGAAAAACAAAATGCGCTACGTAGCGAAAGACGACGTGGAAGTGGCGGAAGAAAGGGAATACCGCATGGTTCCGTCCGAGCGTTGGGCAAATACGCTTGGCGTAGCGAAGTACGACAAGGTAGCAAAGTTTGTCGGCAGACAAATGAATTATGACAAAGTAGAAATTTACTTCCGTCAACACATCGGCGCGCCGAGCGTAGCTTGTGTGGAAAACGGAGCGACCGTGCAAAAGGGCGATAAGATAGCGGAAGCGGCGGAAGGCTTGTCCTTGCCACAATACGCGTCTATCGACGGAATCGTGACGGTGTACAACGATAAAATTGTAATAGATAAGGTGAACTAATGTTTAATGCAGTAGGTGTTATTGAATTAAAAAACGTACCCAAAGGCGTAGAAGCAACGGACGCGGCTTTAAAGAGCGCGGGCGTAAAAGTAGTTGCGGCGCATCCTTCTTGTCCTGGGAAATACGAAATTGTTTTGACGGGTTCGATTTCCAACGTAACGGCGTCCGTTTCTCACGTGCTTTCTAAGTTCGACGGTTACGTCATCGATTCGTCTATTATGGGCAGAATTGACGAACAGGTCATCAAGGCTTTGTTCGGCACGCAAACGGGGGAAAGAAAAGGCTCGCTTGGCTTGATTGAAACCTTCTCCGCGGCGACGACCATCAAAGCGGCGGATTTGGCGGTAAAGACGGCGAAAGTGGAAATTTTCGATTTGCGCGTATCCCGCGGTATGGGCGGCAAGGGCGTCGTACTGCTTACGGGCGAAGTCGGGGACGTTACGGCGGCGGTGGAAGCAGGCTCGGCGTATGCAAAGCAAAGCGGTCAGCTTTCCGCGCAATCGGTGATTGCCGCGCCTCACGAAGAACTCTGGGCGCAGTTATAGGGCAACGTACCGATAAAGGTCAAGGGAATTATTCCCTTGCGGATTTTTAAGGCAGAGCCTTAAAGACCCGCTGTCAAGCGCAGCCGAAAGGCTGTTAAGCCCCACAAAAGCAAAACGTAGTTTTGCGTACTCACCGCTGCAAGCGGTTAATCACTTATAGTGAAACATAATTAGGTAAAACATTATGGAAAATATTAAATTCGTAATTGAAAAAAGCGCAAGAATCGACAAGTTGGTCGATGCTTTGTATGAAAAAATGCCCGTTATCGAGTCCGCGCGCGGTCTTTTGGTGACGGAAAGTTATAAAATGACGGAAGATTTGCCCATTATTTTGCGTAGAAGCGCGGCTTTTGCGCATATTTTGCGCAATATCCCCATCGTAATCCGTGACAACGAGCTTGTCGTGGGTAGCGCGACGGTATCTCCCCGCGGTTGTCAAGTATTCCCCGAATATTCCTACGAATGGTTGGAAGCGGAGTTTGATACGGTGGCAACCCGCGCGGCTGACCCTTTCTATATCGCGGAAGAAACCAAAGCGGAGCTTCGTAATGCGTATCCGTACTGGAAAGGCAAGACGAACAGCGATTTGGCGAAAGCGAATATGGCGCCCGAAGCGTACGAAGCGTTTGTAAAACACGGCATTTTTACGCCCGGTAACTATTTCTATAACGGCATCGGTCACGTCAACGTCAACTACGAAAAGGTACTTAAAAAGGGCTATCGCGGGATTATGGCAGAAGCGCAGGCGGCGAAAGATAAGCTGGACGTAGCCGACCCCGATTACGTGCAAAGAAACAATTTCCTTACGGCGGTGATTGAAAGCTGCGAAGCGGTGGTAGAGTACGCGCGCAGATACGCGCAGCTCGCCAAAGAGCTTGCTTTGCGCGAAAAGAACCCCGAAAGAAAAGCGGAGCTGGAAAAGATTTCCTGCAACTGTAAGAGAGTGCCCGAATTCCCCGCAAGAGATTTCCACGAAGCTTGCCAATCCTTCTGGTTTGTACAGCTTCTTCTGCAAATCGAATCGAGCGGACACTCCATTTCTCCCGGTAGATTCGATCAATATATGTATCCTTTCTATAAAAAGGATATCGACGAAGGCAAGATTACGATTGAACAAGCCCAAGAACTTATCGATTGTATTTGGGTAAAATTAAACGACATCAACAAGGTACGCGACGCGGCGAGCGCGGAAGGCTTTGCAGGCTACGGTATGTTCCAAAACCTTATCGTTGGCGGTCAAGACGTACACGGTATAGACGCAACCAACGATTTGTCCTATATGTGTCTTGAAGCGGCTATGCACGTACCCCTTCCCCAGCCGTCTATTTCCGTCCGCGTATGGAACGGAACGCCACAGTCCTTTATGATTAAGGCGGCGGCTTTGACAAGGCTTGGTACGGGTTTGCCTGCGTATTACAACGACGAAATTATCATTCCGTCCATTATGGCAAGGGGACTTACCTTGGAAGACGCGCGCGATTACTGTATTATCGGCTGCGTAGAACCGCAAAAGGGCGCGAAGACGGACGGTTGGCACGACGCGGCGTTCTTTAATATGTGCCGTCCTTTGGAGTTGGTGTTCTCCAACGGTATGGATAAAGGGGTGCAAATCGGCCCTGAAACGGGCGACGTAGCGCAAATGCAAACCTTTGAAGAAGTGTTTGAAGCCTACAAAACCCAACAAAGCTATTTTATTAAATTGCTTGTCAACGCAAACAATGCCATCGATATGGCGCACGCAACCCGCTGTCCTTTGCCTTTCCAATCCTGTATGGTGGACGATTGTATCGGACGCGGTAAATCCTTGCAGGAAGGGGGCGCGATTTACAACTTCACGGGTCCGCAGGGCTTTGGTATTGCCAACAATACCGACGCGTTGCTTGCGATTAAACAGCTTGTCTTTGAAGAAAGAAAGGTGACGATGACCGAGCTTCGCGACGCGTTGCAGGTAAACTTCGGTTACGGGCTGACGGGCGCGGCAGCGGAAAGAGTGACGGGCGACGTGGCTTGTTCGTTGGCGCAACAAGGCATTGAAGTAACGGAAGCGATAATCAAGACCATTTACGACGAAATTGCGTCGGGCGCGGGTATCCCTGCTGAAAAGCGTGAAAGATACCGCGAAATCAAGAGATTGATTGAAGATACTTGTCCGAAATACGGCAACGATATTTACGAAGCGGATATGTTCGCGCGCGCGGTGGCAAATACGTACACCAAAGAAGTGGAAAAATACAAAAACCCCCGCGGCGGTATTTTCCAAGCGGGCTTGTATCCCGTATCGGCAAACGTACCCCTTGGCGGGCAAACGGGCGCGACCCCCGACGGCAGACTTGCGTTTACGCCGCTTGCGGACGGTATCGGTCCTGCTTCGGGTAGAGACGTCAAAGGCCCTACGGCAACGGCGAACTCGGTAGCGAAGCTGGAACAAGGCGTAGCTTCCAACGGTACGCTTTTGAACCAAAAATTCCACCCTTCCGCGTTGGAAGGTATGGCGGGTTTGAGTAAGTTCGTTGCGCTTATCCGTTCCTATTTCGACCAAAAGGGTATGCATATGCAGTTCAACGTCGTTACCCGTGAAACGCTTTTGGACGCGCAAAAGCATCCTGAAAAATACAAGACGTTGGTTGTCCGCGTAGCGGGTTATAGCGCATTGTTTACTACTTTGTCTAAATCTTTACAGGACGATATTATTAATAGAACGCAGCAAGGATTTTAACTATGGATTTTTACAGCACGAAAGGCAGAATATTTAATATTCAACGATTCTCCATCCACGACGGACCGGGGATTCGTACCATTGTCTTTTTTAAGGGCTGTTTTATGCGTTGCGCTTGGTGCTGTAATCCAGAATCCCAATCCTACGACGTGCAAACGATGGTAGAGAACGGAAAAACAAAAACGGTGGGCAAAGACGTCACCGTTTCGGAAATCCTGCCTGAAATTTTAGCGGACGAGAACTATTATTGGCGCAGCGGCGGCGGTGTTACGCTGTCGGGCGGCGAGATTTTGGGACAACCTGATTTCGCGCGGGATTTGCTCCGTGCTTGCAAGGAAAACGGCTTGCATACGGCGGTGGAATCGACGGCGAACGCTCCGTTTGAAAGTATTGAAAAGATTTTGCCGTATTTGGATTTGTACTTGATGGATATCAAGCACATGGACTCGGCAAAGCATAAAGAATACACCAAGGCAGGGAACGAGTTGATTTTGGAAAACGCCAAGAAGCTCGCAAATAGCGGTGTAGAGCTCGTCATTCGTACCCCCGTAGTGCCTGGGTTTAACGACACGGCGGAAGAAATCCGCGCGATTTCCAAATTCGCGGCGAGCCTGCCCGGGGTAAGAGAACATCATTTGTTGCCTTATCATAGATTGGGTTCGGATAAATACGCGGGCTTGGATAGAAACTATGCCTTGAAAGAAATTTTACCGCCCTCGCGCGAAAAGATGGAATATTTACTGTCGGTGGCGGAAGAGAGCGGTTTAAAGTGCCAAATCGGCGGCTGAAAACAAAGAAACCGCTACGAAATACATCGTTGTAGCTGTGCGCTCCTTGGTCACGTACACTTATGTACGCTCCCTGCGGAGTGCTCGCGACGCCTTGTTTTTCTTGTATCTTGCTTTGTTTTCTCTATTCTAAACAAACAAAATTGTATCTAAATTAGGAGAAATATATATGGAAATGCGTGATAAAATGAGAATCGTACAAGAGTTTGTACCCGGTCAACAAATTACGCTTTGTCACATCATTGCAAACCCCGGCGAAGTGCTTTACACCAAGCTCGGGCTTGACCCCCAAACCGATTACACGAGAAGCGCAATCGGCGTTTTGACGATTATCCCTTACGAAAGCGCGGTCATTGCGGCGGATATCGCTATGAAGTCTTCGGGCGCGGAAATCGGCTTTGTAGACAGATTTACGGGTACGCTTATCATTACGGGCACGGTTTCGTCCGTAGAAGCGGCTTTTACAGCGATTAGAGAATACTTCTTAAAGAAAGACTATATTTGCTGCGAATTGACAAAGACCTAATACAATATGAAAAAAATTATGCTATTCGGCAGAGTGGCGGCGGGAAAAACCACCTTGACGCAGGCTTTGCGCGGAGAAAAAATTAAATATTATAAAACGCAGTACGTCAATTATTTAGACACCGTAATCGACACGCCCGGGGAATATACCGAGCGCAGAGAAACGAGCGGCGCTTTGGCTTTGTACGCGTACGAAGCGGATATCGTGGGCTTGGTGCTTTCCGCAAACGAACCCTATTCCATTTTCTCGCCTTGCTTGACGAGTATGGTCAATCGCGAATCCATCGGCATTATTACGGGCATCGACAAGCCCGACGCCAACGTGGAACGGGTGAGAAGGTGGTTGCAGCTCGCAGGGTGTAAGAAGATTTTTGCCGTTTCTTCCATTACGGGCGAAGGGATTAAAGAACTTTCCGAGTATTTAGAAGACGACGAAGAAAAGGCGGCTCGGCTCGCCAAAGAAAAAGCGGAAAAGGCGAAGAAAGTCAAAAAGAAAGCCCCTGCGGCAAAAAGAACGGTAAAAAGTACGGTGAAAAAGACGGCTACAAAGCAAACGGCAAAGAAAACGGCTGTAAAAAGTAATGCGTAGGAGAAAATATGAGTAAAACGATTGTCATTGCATTTGCAAACAACAAGGGCGGCAGCGGAAAAACGACGACCTGCTCTAATATCGGTTGCGCGCTTGCTATGGAAGGCAAAAAAGTGCTTTTAATCGACGGGGATATGCAACTCAACTTGACGATTTCTTTCTTTGAAGAAGACAAAGCGTACGAATACGCGAAGGGCGAAAAGAATATTTATCGCGCCATCGTCGGGGAAAGAGATTTGTCCGATTATATCGTGGAAACGGGCATTGAAAATTTGGACATCGTGCCGTCCACTTCGTTGATGAGCGCAATCGAGTTTGATTTGTTTACAAAATGGCAAAGAGAAACGGTATTAAAAAAGAGCCTGGAACGAGTGCGCGCAAAGGGATATTACGATTATATCTTAATCGATGCGCCCCCGACGCTCGGCGGCTGGGTGATGAATATTATGTGCGCGTCCGACTACGTGGTCATTCCCGTAGAAGCAAGCCCTTGGGGGCTTTTCGGCTTAGCGAATATGTTTGAATTTTGTCAGCAGGCGAAGAATATCGCGCCGAGATTAGAAGTGCTTGGCGTTGCCGTGACGAAAGCGGACGAACGGAAAAAATATTTCAAACAGACCTTGGAAACGCTTAAAGAAATGGAAGCGGCTCCGTTGTTTGAAAATTATATCCGCGTGGATAGCGCGGTGGAATGGGCGCAGGACAACAGCAAGCCTGTCGTAGCCTATAAGAAAAACAGCCGCAGCGCGGTGGAATATATTAAACTTGCAAAGGAGATTACGGATTATGCCAATCGGAAAGAACGCAATTAAAAGAGTGGAAAACAACGGGTATTCAAAGGTGAAAACTTCGGCTCCCGATATGGAGAACAGTCACGTGATTGCCGCTCCTGACCCCCAAGTAACGGAAAAGCTGATTGCTCCCGTTGAAAAGAAAACGGCGAAAAAGGTAGCGGAGAAGAAAGCGGCTTGTAAGCCTACGGCAAAGAAGCCTGCTGCGCCTGCAAAGAAAGAATCGGCGAAGGCTGCGCCCGTAACCAAAAAGGCGGCGGTTAAAAAACCCGTGACAAAGAAAACGACGCAAAAACCTGTTGCAAAGCAAGACGGCTTTAAGAGCGTAGAGCTTGGCAAGGATTTGCCTTATTACTTATTATAAAAATTATGCGGCATAAGGTTTGACGGCGTTTGCGCGCCGTTGGGGCTTTGTGCCGTTTTTTAAAAGGAAGTTTATTATGAAACAAACGGAAAAGAAATATCAGTGTATACCTTTTTGGTCTTGGAACGACGAACTGGACGAAGAAGGGCTTTGCAAACAAATCGAATGGATGAACGACAACGGCGTGGGCGGCTTTTTTATGCACGCGCGCGGCGGGTTAAAGACGGAATATTTGGGCGAAAAGTGGTTTGACTGTATCAAGGCTTGCTCGGAAAAAGCGGAAGAACTTGGTATGGAAGCGTACGCCTATGACGAAAACGGTTGGCCGTCGGGCTTTGTTGGCGGTAAATTGCTTGACGACATCGAAAACCACGACAAGTATTTGACCTTTACAACGGGCGCGTACGATGAAAACGCGTTGGTATCCTATGATATGAGCGGCGAAAAGCTCGTTCGCGTAACGGGCGGGGAAAACTGCTTAAACGTATTTTCCCATTACGCGGCGTCCACGGCGGATATTTTAAACGGCGAAGTGGTGGATAAATTCATCGCGATGACGCACGAAGAATACAAAAAGAGAGATACGTACAGCTTAAAAGGCTTTTTCACGGACGAACCGCAGTATTATCGCTGGGGGACTCCGTTCACCAAGGTTTTGCCTGCGTATTTTACCGAAACGTACGGTGAAGATATTTTGGACGGGCTTGGGCTTTTGTTTGTGGAAAAAGCAGGCTATCGCGCGTTCCGTTATAAATACTGGAAAGCGATGCAGGATTTGATGCTTACGAATTTCGCCAAGAAAATTTATGACTGGTGCGACGAAAACGGGTACAACTTAACGGGGCATTACGTAGAAGAATCGTGTATGGGCGCGCAAATGTGGTGTTGCGGCGGCATTATGCCTTTCTATGAATACGAACATATCCCCGGAATCGACTGGCTTGGCAGAAATACGGGCAACGCGGTTGCGCCCCGTCAAGTTTCGTCCGTTGCGGCGCAGCTTGGCAAGCGTCAAATCATCACGGAAACGTACGGCTGCTGCGGTTGGGACGTTACCCCGCAGGAATTGAAAGAGATTGCCGAATGTCAATACGTAGGCGGCGTCAACTTGATGTGTCAACATTTGTTGCCTTATACTGAACACGGGCAAAGAAAACGCGACTATCCCGCGCATTATTCCGTTGTCAATCCTTGGGTAAGAAAGAATTTTAAAGAATTTAACGATTATTTTTCTTATCTTGGCAAAGTGATTGCGGAAAGCGACGAAGTGGTCAACGTGGCGATGTTCCACCCGATAAGAAGTACGTATTTTGGGTATAAACGCTATGAAGACGCAACGGGACACGGGATTGCAGAGCTTGAAAAATCGCTCTTTGCGGTTACGGAAGCATTGACGGAAAAGCAAATTTGTTTCCATTACATAGACGAAACCTTGCTTGCAAAGTACGGCAAAGTGGAAAACGGCAAGCTTGTTTTGGGTAACGGTAAGTATGATTTTATCGTCTTCCCCAAGATTTATACGATGGATAAAACCAGCGAAAAATTGCTCCGCGAATTTGTAAATGCGGGGGGCAGGGTCTTGTTGACGGACGAAAAGCCCACGTATTTGGAAGGGGAAGAGTTCGTTTACAACTACCTTTCCACCAACGTAACTTGGGACGAAATTATCGCCGCGCAGCCCTACACGGCGGCGCAACATCCTACCGTCCGTACCAGTTATCGCATCGATCAAAACGGCAACAAGTTTATCTATGCCGTCAACCTTGGCGAAGACACCGTTGTGGACTTTGCGGTGAAGGGCGCTACTTCCTTTGCTTCGTACGATATTTTAAAGGACGAAACGACGGTTATTTCCACAAGCGTGCCTTTTGACAGGGGTCAATCCTATCTCTTGTATTTGAGCAACGAAACGCCCGTAGAAAAGACGGCGAAAAAGGAAATTCGTTTGGGCGAAGAATTTACAGTCGTAGGTGAGCCGAAAAACTATATTTTCATCGATTATATCCGCTATTCCTTGGACGGCGTAACGTACAGCGAACCCTTGCACCATATGGGGATTTTTGATGAATTGCTGAAAAAGAGATACGCAGGCAAGCTGTATTTGAAATATGAAGTCAACGTAGAAGACGTACCGAGCGAATGTATGCTTTTGGCGGAAGATACCAACACCGTTTGGGTGGAAGTAAACGGCGAAAAGGTAGAAAAATGCGGTTCTTCCGAATGGGAAAAAGCGCTCTTTGCCTACGACGTAGCTTCCAAACTCCGCAAAGGCAACAACGAAATCGTGATTATGATGGAATATTTCCAAAGCGAGCAGGTATATTACGCTTTGTTTGGCGAAAACGTAACGGAAAGCTTGAAAAACTGCTTGGCGTACGATTCCGATATCGAAGGGATTGCGCTCAAAGGCAATTTCGGCGTGTACGGGGATTTTGAACAAGGCAAAAAGCCCAACGTGGTTTTGGGTGAAAACTTCCGTATCGGCAAGCAAACCAAGACGGTGACCGATCTTGTGGAACAGGGTTATCCCTTCTTCTCGGGCGATATTATCTTGAAGCAAACGGTTTGCGTAGAAGATACGAACAGCGAGCTTGTCATCGACGACAGATTCCAGCTTTTGGAAGTGAAGGTGAACGGCGTAGACTTTGGTAAGTGGATGTTTGGCAAGCGTTTGGACGTTTCCAAAGCCTTGGAAGTGGGCGAGAACGAAATCGAAATTGCTTTGACGGTGGGCAACCGTAATCTTCTTGGCGCATTCCATACCCCTGAACAGGAAAATTTCAGCGTTGGTCCGCATACTTGGGAACGCACGGGTACTTGGAAAGACGGCAAGAGCGAAAGAGTGGTTGATAAATTTGCGCTCGTAAAAACGCTCGTATAATAGCAAAATGGCAAAAAAAGGACGGCTCGGCTTGAAAAAGTCGGGCTGTTTTTTTGTTGAATACTCTTTCAAGCATTGACTTGCCTAAAAAAATTGTGTTATAATAAAATATACAATATTTTATTTTGGTTGAGTAGACAAGCAAACGAACGCTGTTTTTTTACAAAACGGCGTTGGGAGAAAACGAATGAAAGAATTGATGTTGACAAACAAAGCGATTGCGCGCGGCGCATACGAAGCGGGGGTGAAGGTGCTTTCCGCTTATCCCGGTACGCCCAGCACGGAAATTGCGGAAAATTTTGCAAAGCACGACGGTGTGTACGCGGAATGGGCGCCGAACGAAAAGGTGGCTTTGGAAGTAGCGATCGGCGCGGCTATGGCAGGCGGCAGGGCGATGGCTTGTATGAAGCACGTAGGCGTAAACGTAGCGGCAGACCCCTTGTTTACGGTTGCGTATACAGGAATTAACGCAGGGCTTGTCTTGGTGGTTGCGGACGACCCCGGTATGCATTCTTCGCAAAACGAGCAGGACTCCCGTTTTTATGCAAGAAGCGCACATATCCCTATGTTAGAGCCTTCTAACGCGCAGGAAGGGAAAGATTTTGTCAAGCTTGCGTATGCATTAAGCGAAAAATTCGACGCTCCCGTTATGGTACGCGAAACGACGCGCGTAGCTCATTCCCACGGCTTCGTAGAGCTTTGCGACAGGGAAGAATTGCCCTTGCGTCCCTACCAAAAAGACGCGGGCAAAAACGTAATGATGCCGTCCAACGCCATCAAACGCCATATTGCCGTGGAAGAAAGAGAAAAGGCTTTGTCGGCATACGTCAACACGTTGTCTTGCAACCGCGCGGAGTATACAAGCAAGGAAGAAATCGGCGTTGTTTGCTCAGGGGTGGTGTACGAATACGTAAAGGAAGCGTTGCCTGCGGTAAACGTATACAAAGTGGGGACGGCGTATCCCTTGCCCATTGAAAGCATTAAGGACTTTGCGCAAAACGTAAAAAAATTGTACGTCATTGAAGAATTAGAACCGTATATGGAAGACGCCTTGAAGGCGGCGGGGATTGATTGTATCGGGAAAGAGCTGTTTTCCTTGCAAGGGGAAATCACCACCCCGAAAATCCGCGCGGCGTTCGGCTTGGAAAACGCGGCTACGGCGAAAGCGGAGCAACTACCCGCCCGTCCGCCCGTTATGTGCGCGGGTTGCCCGCACCGCGGTGTGTTTTACGTCTTGAACAAGCTGAAATTGACGGTAAACGGCGACATCGGTTGTTATACGCTCGGCGCAGTTCCCCCCTTGTCGGCGGTAGATACCTGTGTTTGTATGGGCGCGTCCGTCGGTATGGCGCACGGCTTTAAAAAGGCTACGGACGGCGAAAGTAAAAACGTTGCCGTCATCGGCGATTCTACCTTCTTACATAGCGGCGTGACGGGGCTTATCAACGCCGTTTACAACCAAAGCGGTATCACCTTGATTATTCTCGATAACTCGACGACGGGTATGACGGGGCATCAGCAACACCCTGCTACGGGTAAAAATTTAATGGGAGAAGCCGCGCCTATCGTGCTTTTGGACGAGCTTTGTAAAGCTTGCGGCGTCAAGGATTTGGCGGTTGTGGACGCCTACGACGTCAAAGCGGTGGAAAATGCGGTGAAAGCGGCGGTTGTTTCCAAGGAAGTGAGCGTAATCATTGCGCAACGCCCGTGCGCATTGCTCGATAAATCGGCAAAGCCCAAAGTAGTCGTAAAAAATTGCCGTGACTGCGGCGTTTGTATGCGCTTGGGCTGCCCTGCCATCAGCAAAGGGGAAAAGGGTGTAAAAATCGACCCGATTCAATGCGTGGGCTGCGAAGTATGCGCAAACGTATGTCCGTTTGGGGCTTTGTCGTTGGAAGAAGGGGGCGCGTTATGATGAATATTTTAATTGCAGGCGTAGGCGGACAAGGCACGTTGCTTGCCAGCCGTGTTTTGGGTCAGTACGCTATGCTGTGTAATAAGGATTGCAAATTGAGCGAAATCCACGGTATGAGCCAACGGGGCGGCAGCGTAGTGACGCACGTTCGCATCGGCGATAAAATTTATTCCCCTGCGATTTGGGAAGGGGAAGCGGATATGATTATAGCGTTTGAAACGCTGGAAGCGGCGCGCGTTAAGCATTATTTGAAAAAGGACGGAATTTTGCTTATCAATGAAGAACAGATTTTGCCTATGCCCTGTATTACGGGCGCGGCGGAATACCCGCAGGGCTTAAAAGAAAAGCTGCAAAACGAAATTCCCCGCGCGTATTTCGTTCCCGCGCAGGAATGGGCTTTGGAAGCAGGCAGCGCGAAGGCGACGAATATCGTTATGCTGGGCGCGCTTTGCAAGCTGTTCGGCTTTGATAAAGAAAAAATGACGGCGGCGGTTGTCGCTTGCGTGCCTGCAAAATTTCAGGCTTTGAACTTGAAAGCCTTTGAAATCGGGTTTGAGAGAGTATAAAATAAAGGAATATAGTATGCAATATTTTCAAAAAGAATTAGAAACAATGAGCAAAGACGAGCGCAAGGTATTGCAATCCGAGCGTTTGGTGAAGATGGTCAAGTACGTGTACGAAAACCAAAAGCCCTATCGCGAAAAGATGGATGCAATCAAGCTGAAACCCAGCGATATCAAGTCCATCGACGATATTTATAAATTGCCGTACACGGTAAAACAGGATCTTCGCGACGCCTATCCGTTTGGTATGATGGCGCGCCCGAAAAAGGATTTGGTACGCTTGCACGCGTCCAGCGCGACGACGGGGAAACTGACGGTTGCGGGTTATACTATGCACGATATTGACGTTTGGGCGGAATGCGCGGCTCGCTGTCTTGTTATGGCGGGCGCGGACGAAAACAGTATCGTCCACGTAGCGTACGGCTACGGCTTGTTTACGGGTGGTTTGGGTATGCATTACGGCGGAGAAAAGCTCGGCGCGTGCGTTGTGCCTGCTTCGGCGGGGAATACCCAAAAACAAATTCAGCTCATCACCGATTTTGGCGCGGATATCATTTGTTGTACGCCTTCGTATATCATTTACTTAGCGGAAGAAATCGAAAAAATGGGCTTAAAAATAGGCACGGATATCAAACTCAAAGGGGGGATTTTCGGCGCGGAAGCTTGGTCGGAAGGTATGCGTGAAGATATCGAAAAACGCTTAAATATCCGCGCTTGCGATATTTACGGACTCAGCGAAATCGCAGGCCCTGGCGTTGCGTGCGACTGTCAGTATAAGACGGGTATGCACTTCCAAGAAGACCACTTCTATCCCGAAATCGTGGACGTAGACACCTTAGAACCGTTGCCCATCGGGGAATCGGGCGAGCTGGTCATCACCACGCTCACCAAAGAAGGTATGCCGTTGCTCCGTTACCGTACGAGAGATATTGCGAGCTTGAACGACGACCCTTGTCCTTGCGGCAGAACGACGATTAAGCTGAACAAGATTACGGGCAGAAGCGACGATATGTTGATTATCCGTGGCGTAAACGTATTCCCGTCGCAAATCGAAAGCGTGCTTTTGAAAAATAGCGATATTCAGCCCCATTATCATATCAACGTGGACCGTGCAAACAATTTGGATACGATGGAAATCGTCGTAGAGCTTTCGCCCAACGTATCCATTGACGAAGTGGCGCACGTGGAAGAAATCCGTAAAAAGCTGGCTTCGGATATGGCGTCAGCGTTGTCGGTAAGCGCGAAAATCACGCTCGTATCGCCTGGTACGGTTGCGCGTAGCGAAGGGAAGGCGAAGCGGATTACCGATAAGAGAAAACTATAAAAACGACGTATATGCGTCGCATTTCAGCGTTGTAGCTCCGTGCCCACTCAGTTACGTACGTCCATGTACGCTCCTTCGTGGGTACTCGCTACGCCTTGAACTGCTCGCATCTCCGCCGTTTTACCCATTTCAAACGGGCGAAAACTGTACCTATTTCAAAGAAAAGATAAGGAGAATACCATGATTAAACAAATTGCAGTATTTTTAGAAAACGAAGAAGGCAAAGCAAGCGCTTGTTGCAAGGTCTTAAAGGACGCAGGTATCAATTTGTTGGCGCTTTCCATTGCAGATACCCAAGATTTTGGCATTTTGCGTATTTTGACCTGCGACAACGAAAAAGCTTTGCAGGCGTTAAAATCCGTAGGGTATTTAGCGAGCTTGGTAGAGCTTGTCGGGGTGGAAGTGCCTAACCAATCGGGCGCGCTTGCGGATTTGTTGATTTTGCTTGGCGAAAGCGGTATCAACGTAGAATATATGTACTCGTACGCCGAAGCGGACGGGCACGCGAAGATTGCCTTTAAGACGGCTACGCCTGAAAAAGCAGTCGAGATTTTATCTGCGGCTGGCGCAAAAGTTTTATAAGCTTACCTTTTTACAAAAGACAAAACCGCGGTTACGAAATATCGTAACCGCGGTTGGTTTTTATGATACTTTAAAAGAAGTTGGGAATGACCAAAGCGCCGATAACCACTGCGCCAAGCGCAATTCGATACCAGCCGAAAGGCGCGAAGGTATGCTTTTTGACAAAGTTCATAAGCGCCTTTACCGTGAGCATAGAAACAATAAACGCTACCGCGCAACCGATAAGAAGATATCCGATTTCAGGTGCGGTAATCGTTGCGCCTTTTACGATAAAACCAAGGATTTTATACGCGCTTGTGCCGACCATGGTCGGTATGGCAAGGATAAAGGTGAATTTGGAAGCGGTCGTTCTATCCACGCTCAAAAGCAACGCGCCAAGGATAGTGATGCCCGAACGGGAAGTGCCGGGGATTGCCGCCAAAATTTGGGAACAGCCGATAAAAAACGCCGTTTTATAGGAAATTTGAGAAAGCTCCGTCAACTTCGGGCTGCGCTTTGCGTTAAATCTTTCCAAGAAAATAAAGATGACGCCGTAGACAATCAAGGCAATCGATATAATCAAGGGTTCTAGCAAGGCGTGATTTTCGCAAAGCTCTTCCAAAAGCATATCGGGCAGGATTGCAATTACGGCGGGAATACAAGCCACGGCTACCTTTAAAAGCAAAGAAAAGGTGTCCTGCTTCCAAACGATTTTGCTTTTTCCGTCTTCTTGTTTTTCTCTGCCGAACGGGAAGATGGTCGTCCAAAACAAAATGACGACGGCCAAAATGGCGGCGAATTGTATGACGTATTCGTATACTTTTTCAAAGTTGTCCGAAATATAATTTTTTGCGCCGCACGCGCCCCAAAAGGCATTGAAGAGCTTAATATGCCCCGTGCTCGATACGGGCAACCACTCGGTTATGCCTTCGATGATACCCAAAAGTATCGTTTGTAAAATCCCCAAAAATTCCATACTTTTCCCTTTTTTGATTATTTTATGATGTAGCTTAGTAAAATTATAGCATTAAATCGGGGAAAAAGTCCATTATTTTATCGAAAAATTTAAAAAAATGGGCATAATATAATAAAAATCTTTATATTTGGTATTGCAATCGACAAAAAAATGTGTTATAATAAAAAATGAGCCGAGGGGTTCGTTGTCGGTAGCAAAACGAAGGGGGTACCGAGAATGAGTCAGGGTACTGTTAAGTGGTTCAACGCGGAAAAGGGCTACGGATTCATCGCCGGCGACGAAGGTGGCGACGACGTGTTCGTGCATTTCTCAGCGATTGTAGCCGAGGGGTACAGAAGATTGAAGGAAGGCCAAAAAGTTTCTTATGAAACCGAACCTGATCCTAAAAATCCTGAAAAACTCCGTGCGGTAAACGTACAAGCGCTCTAATTAAGCTGTGTGTTTATTGTAAAATAATCAACCGTTTTGGCGGTTGATTTTTTTATGCAAAAAAAGTATTTGGTTTTATTGACAAAGCCGCAACGTTTGTTGTATAATTTTATAAATAAAAATAAACGGCAAGCAAGTTTTTGTTGCTTGCGATGATACGAAATACATAACAAGGAGCGAAACCATGGAAAAAATGTTGGCGATGGAAGCGTTTAAGCAAGCATTTGGCGTAGACGCGGAAGATTTGTTTACGGCTGCAGGCAGAATTAACGTAATCGGCGAACACGTTGATTATTGCGGCGGAAAGGTGTTCCCTGCGGCGTTGAATTTGCGTTGTAATATTTACGCGCGCAAAACGGGCGGCAAAACGGTGCGTATGGCTTTCCGCGGTATCGAAGGCATTGTAGAGCTCAACGTGGATACCTTGGATGAATACAAGCGCTTGAAAATCGGCAATTACCAAGCGGGTGTAGCGTATTATTTACAGCAAGAAGGGGTGGAAATCGTCGGTTGCGATTTGTATTACGACTGCACCGTACCATTTGGCAGCGGGCTTTCGTCGTCCGCGGCAATCGAAGTGGCTACGGCGGTAGCTTTTTGCGAATACGCAGGCGTAGACTATGACAAAGTAAATCTTGCGCTTATTTCCCAACGCGCGGAAAATAAGTATGCGGGCGTAAATTGCGGGATAATGGACCAGTTTGCTTCGGCAATGGGTAAGAAAGACCACGCGGTTTTGCTCGATTGTTCGACGCTTAGCTACGAATACGTACCTTTACAGCTTGGCGAATATTGCTTGGTGGTGGCAAACTGCAATAAACCGCACAACCTTGTGGAAAGCAAATACAACGTGCGCCGTCAAGAAGTGGAAACGGCCTTGAAGCTCATTCAGATGAAATTGGACGTAAAATGTTTGGCGGAAGTGACCCCCAAACAGTTTACGGAAGTGAAATATTTGCTTTCGGGCGTAGTGGAAAAGCGCGCGGAACACGTGGTTATGGAATGTGACAGAGTAAATCGCGCGGTTGCGGCGCTTAAAGCGGGAGATTTGGTAGAGCTTGGTCAACTTTTGAATGAGAGTCATTACAGCCTTCGCGATTTGTACGAAGTAACGGGCAAAGAGCTGGATACGTTGTCCGCTTTGGCGAGAAAGGAAAGCGATTGCCTTGGGTCGCGTATGATAGGCGCGGGCTTTGGCGGTTGCACCATTTCCATTGTCAAAAAGACGGCGGTGGAAGGGTTTATCCGTCGCGTTGGCAAAGCGTATCAAGACGCTATCGGCTACAAAGCCAGCTTCTACGAAACGTCGATTGAAGACGGTATCACCGTGCAAAAATTATAAAATAAGGAATGTAAATAATAAAAAAGCTGACTTTTGTCAGCTTTTTTCGTTTGCTTATAAGCTTTGCAAAAAAGAGTTAAGAAGCTTTTTTTGTTCGGCTGTCAAAGAAGAAAGTTTATCGTTCTTTTCTTCTTCCGCCTTAAAAAAGTCGGCAAGCGTAATTCCCAACCCCCCAACAAATATGCTCTAAATATTCAACGGTTGGGCTTTTTTCTCCACGTTCTAATTGATACACGTACGTGGGGGAAACACCGGATTGGTTCGCTAATGCATACTGCGTCATTTTTCGTTCTTCTCTTAACTGTCTAATTCTATTGCCTACGTCTTTTGCTTCCATGATTTTCTCCCTTAGCCACTCGCGACCGAATTGAACCAGGTTTTTGATGGCGGATTTCGTCTAATACTGCGTTAAACTTCTTGGACAACCGTATGGTTGCCCTGCGATTTTGCCTTGTCTTAACCAAAATCTGCTCATCATAAACTGCTATGCAGCTGGTTTAACTTGGTCGTGAGCGGCTATATAAAACTATAATTATATAATATGCTATTTTTCTGATTTATTATCAAACTATCGTGTTGACATAAAACAACAATTGTGATATAATTAAAACACCATAGTTTTATAAAGGAAAATAGAAATGCGTTGGGCGGAAGTAGGGATAGAAATTTGCGGCTATATAGGCGCGTTTCTTACAATATTATATGCATACAAAGCGATATTTTTTGCGGTAGGGTTGTTTACTTATAGGAAGTTTAAGGCTACGGAAAAAAGATATCGTTACGGGATTTGTGTGGCGGCTCGTAATGAAGAAAAAGTGATTGCTAATTTTTTGGAAAGCGTAGCCAAGCAAGAGTATCCCTTGGAGAAAATTACGGTGTTTATTTCCGCGCATAACTGTACGGATAATACGGCAAAAATTGCGCGAGATTTTCAAGCGAAGGGATTAAAGGTTGTCGTATACGAGCATAACGCGCCAACGGAGAAAACGAAAGGATTTGCCTTAAAGAGCTTGTTTGAAAGGATAAAAGACGATTACGGGATAGAGTATTTTGATGGCTATTTTGTGTTTGACGCGGACAACGTACTGACGAAAAATTACGTTGCAAAAATGAATGAAGCGTTTGCGGAAGGGAATAAAATCATCACTTCTTTTCGTGCTTCTAAAAATTGCAACCAAAATTGGATATCCTTTGGATATGCAATGCATTGGATTCGTACCTGTCTTACCGAAAACCGAGCAAAAGGTGTATTAAAGCAGGCGTGTAGAATACAGGGGACAGGCTTTTTGTTTGCTAACGAGCTTGTAAAAAATGGGTGGCAATATACAACTTTGACGGAAGATAGAAGCTTTTGTACGGATGCGGTAGTACAAAATTATAAAATATCTTACTGTGACGAAGCGGTGTTTTATGACGAGCAACCCTATCGGCTGAAAGTAGCTTTGCGACAGCGTTTACGCTGGGCAAAAGGGCATTTGCAATCGACGGTGGAAAACTGTCCGAAGCTTTTGCGCAATATGTTCCGTAAAAACAAAAATTTTACAATCACGTACGATTGCTTTTTCTTAAACTTTCCCCGCGCAATCGAAGGCGGGGTGAGAAAAGTCGTAAAAACAGCTTTGCAAATTATAATTGCAATATATGCGGCGAACATTTGGGGGTGGTGGAAAGGCGCTTTGACGGCGTGGCTTTGGGGGTGCGTGGGCGATTTGTTGGCAAGCGTGGCAATGCAAATCGCCGTGTTTATTGTGTATAGAAAACGTATCCCGCGCGAAAATTTTGTAAAAAGGATATTCCATATATGTATGTTTCCGCTTTTTGACGTTATAGGGAAATGGTCGTCCTACGTAGCGTTATTCAAAAAAGTGGAGTGGAAGCCCATTCCGCACGATAGAGTAGTAGATATTGATGAGTTGAATAAAAAACAAAAAAGCTGACTTTTGTCAGCTTTTTTCGTTTCGTACCTGGTATGCCCGTTTTTTATTCGTTGCGGACATGGTAGGCTTATTTCATTTGTGTAATTCTTTGAAAAACGCCAATGCAAGCTTGCAAAGCCGCTCTTTTTCGTTGTCCTGCGGATTGATTGCCGTGTGTTCGAGCAGTTTTTGTAAAACAACGGCGACGGAAAGCGGGGGTATGCCCAAATCAATCAACTCGTTGCCTTTTACGGCAAGTTCTTTTAAAGAAAAAGGAACTTTTTCTTCTTTCATTTGCAAAAGCAGGGCTTTCCAATGCGCAACGGTGGGGGCAGGGTTCAAATTATCCTTGCAGCCCGAAAAGTCCGCTTGCTTTAAAAGCAACAATTCGTCCATAATTTCGTGGTGTTGAACAAGGTATCTGCGAAGCTTGCTTTCCCGCGTTTCGCAGTTTAAATCGTACATATGTTGTTCGGTGAGATAACAAACCCTATCAATCGTCTTTTTGGGAGCTTTTAAGCGGTTTAATATATCCCTTGCGATGCGCGAGCCTTGTAAATTGTGGTCGTAGCGGTTGTTGTCGCGTAAGGTACAAAAGGGTTTGCCGACGTCGTGCAAAAGCGCCGCTAAGCGAATGGACGGGTGGGAGTATAAAAGCACGCGGAAGGAATGTTCCAAAACGTCGTGGTCGTGGAAATCGGTGCGCTGTGCCATATTCTTCCCCAAAGTAAGCTCGGGCATAATGATTGCCAAAACTCCGATTTCTTCCAAAAGTCGAATACCTACGTAATGCCCGTTTTTCACGCCGTATTTTTGGTCGGCTTGTAAAATCAAGCAAAGCTCGGTGAAGATGCGTTCGGGGGAAATATCTTTGATAAGCTCCGCGTTGGCTTTCGCTCCGTTCAAGGTATCTTTATCGGGAGTGAAACCAAGCTGCGCGGCTTGGCGTGCAAGCCGCATAAGCCGAAGCCCGTCTTCGCCGAATACTTTTTGCGCGGGCGCGACGGTGGTGAGCCGTTTTTCCTTGATTGCGGTAATTCCGTCCAAGGGGTCTACGTATTTATCGGCGGCTACGTCGTAATATATGGCGTTGCAGGTGAAATCTCTGCGGCGGGCGTCCAAAGCTATGTCGTCCGTGAAGAAAATTTCCGTGGGGGTGTGCGCGCCGCGGACGTATTTATCCGAACGGAAACAGGAATATTCGTAATCGTTGCCGTCTATGTCTTGCAGTTTGACCGTACCCGTGTGTTTATAGACGGATTTTACGCAAAACCCGTTTTCCCCAGCGATAGTAGCGAATTTTTCAGCGGCGAGCGGCGCGCAAATATCCCAATCGGGGTTTGTTTGCGAAAGGTTTGCCAAATGATTACGGACGCTGCCGCCGACCACGTACAAGGGTGTAGGAAGGCAGTTTGCCAAGGAAATCAGGCTTTGTGGCAAAAATTTACGCATATTTCTCTCCTTTTTTTTAAAATTTTTCACATTTCAAGTATATCAAATTCAAAAATAAATTGCAATTCTTATCAAAGTGTTATATAATAGAATCAGCAATTTATTGGAATTTTTTTCGCGGGCGGCTTTTTTGCGGGAAAATATCTACAAAGGATAATATGTATCAAATTATTTTTAACCCGACGGCGGGCAAGAAAAAGGCGGTAAAAGGCTTGCAAACGGTGTGCGAAACGTTAAAGGCGCACGGCGTTGCTTTTCAGGTGCACCAAACGGCTTACGTAGGCGACGCGGAAAAAATCGCGCGGAGATTGACGAAAGCGGGGGCGAGTAATTTAATTGTCTTAGGTGGGGACGGAACGTTACACGAAGTGTTAAACGGGATTGACGACCCTGCCCGTTGTAAACTGGGTTTAGTGCCCCTTGGCACGGGCAACGATTTTGCCGAGGCTATGGGCTTGCCTATGGACGCAAAAGAAGCCGTAAAGGTTATTTTAAAGGGCAATGCAAAGCCCGTTGATTATTTGCAGGTCGGCAATAGACGGTGTATGAACGTGGCTGGCTTTGGTATGGACGTGGAAGTTTTGGAAGGCTGCCAACGGGGTAAGCTCAAAGGGAAGCTGAAATATTTAATGAGCTTGTTGCACTGCGTATTTACCTATAAAGGCTGCGCTTTGACGGTAGAAAACAAAGGGGAAATAAGGGAGTGTAACGCTTTGCTTGCGGCGGCGTGCAACGGTTCGCAGTTCGGCGGCGGTATTCGCATTTGTCCCGACGCAAAAATTGACGATGGAAAAATGAACGTGCTTACCGTGGATTGTATCGGCAACACGTTTAAGCTGATGAGTGCGCTCATTATTTTGTTGCGTGGTAAAATTTTGCAATACAAGAAAACGACGCATTTTTTGTGTGATAAAGTTCGCTTTATCCCGAAAAAGGCTTGCACCGTGCAGCTCGATGGGGAGTTGTACGAAAATTTGGAGATGGAAGTAAGCGTCGGACGCGGTTTAAAAATGTACCGCTGAAAACGGGCTTTAAGAAAAACGACGGGGGCAGGTACGCGTTGAACGTAATTTTGCCCTAAAAAACGGAGAAAGTATGCGAATCGGAACGTATAAAAAAATATTAGACAGAATGCCCGAAGGGGTGTTCGTGTTTGATAACAAGCTGCGGGTGCAATTCACCAACGCGGCTTTTCGGCGTTCCTGTTCGGACGGCGCTTTGTGGAAGGGCGATTTAAATAAAGTGCTTGGTTGCGGCGGCGATAACAAGTGCGGAGAAGGGGAAAACTGTAAATATTGCGCTTTTCTTCGCGTAATGCGCGCGGCTGTCAATGAAGGTACGGAACAGACGGAAACGGTGCAAACGACCGTGAAAAAGGACGGGAGAATGGACAAGGTTTCCATTCGTATCCGCGTTTTGCCGCTGGATAGCAAGGGCAAGCTTTTTCTTGGTTTGACGGACGGAACGTATCAAACGGAAATAGAAAGGGAAATGCTCTCCGCGCAACAAATGCAACGCCGTTTATTGCCTGCGGGTAAGAGTATGGGCGGCGTACCCTATTCGTATATGTATATTCCTTGTCTTGGCGTGGGCGGCGATTTGCCCGACGTGTACGAGCTGGACGGACAAACGTACGGCGTGCTTGCCGACGTTTCGGGGAAAGGGATTTCCGCAGGCATGCTTTCGGCGTTTGTCAAGGCGGCGTTTGATAGAAAACAACCCAGCTTGGCGGTGGCTTTGTCGCAGTTGAGCGCGAAATTTGCCGAGCTTGACCAAGACGAACGCTCGTATATCACGGTGGCGGCGGCTCGCATCGATAAAAAGGCGGGCGTGTTGCGATACGCGATGGCAGGGCATAACGTACCCATTTTATTAAAAAACAGACTGGGTATTCACGAAATCGAAGAACCCGCGCCCCCTATATCCAACTGGTTTGACGGCGTGGAGTACGCGGAAAAGGAGCTGCCGATAGAAAAAGGGGATTTGCTGGTTTTACTGACGGACGGTATTACCGAATGCGTGAATACAAAAGGGGAAATGTTCGGCATAGAACGGGCGGAAAACGTGTTGATGCAATCTCGAAGCACGGAAGATTTTATCGGAAAATTAAAAGCCGCTTTGCAGGTGTTCAGCGGCGGGAAATTCTCGGACGACATTACGGCAATAGCCTTTGATTTATAGAAAAGAGCGTACCAGGTACGCGTTGAATAAGGAATATCATAAAAAACCCGACCTATTTGAAAAATAGGTCGGGTTTTGCAGTATAAAGTCATTTATTTTTTATCCCAGCTGCAAGCAACGTAGTTTTTGGTGAAGTAAAGCGCAGCTTTTTCGCTGTCGGAAAGCTCGGCTTCCGTTACGGGACGCGTGCCCATAGCGTCGGTGCGATACCAGCCGTTCGGGTCTGCAAAGGTAAGATTTTTCAAGGCTATGCAGTCTAAAAATGCATTCGTTCCGATTGCAGTTACGCTACCGCCGATAACAACGGCGGGGAGCAGTCTACAATGCGCAAACGCGGAATCGCTGATTTTTTGCAAGCTTTCGGGAAGGGTAAGGGCGTTTTCAATCGTATAACAATAGTAAAACGCCGATTCTCCGATTTCCGTCAGTCTTTCGTTTATATGGATTTCGTTGAAACCGTAGCACCAACCAAACGCCTTTGCGCCTATTTTTTGTACGCTCGCGGGGATTGTCAACGCGCCGTGCATATTATAACATTGATAAAAGGTAAAATCCTTGATTTCCGTAATATTCGCTCGCAAATCCAAAGCGGTGAAATTGCGGCAGTTATAAAACGCCGATTCGCCAAGAGCGGTGACGCTTTGCGGGATAATCAGCGTACCCGTCAAGCGTTTGCAGTCGTTGAAAGCGTACGCGCCGACGGTTTGCAAACCGCTGGGTAGAACAAGCTCGCCTTCTAATTTTACGCAAGCGGAAAAAGCGTAATTGCCGATTTGGGTAAGGGTTTCGGGGAAGTCAAGCTTTGCTTCCAAAGCCGAGCATTCTGCGAAAGCGTAATTGCCGATTTTGGTCAGCTTATCCCCAAAAACAATCTTTCGAAGATTGGTTGCCTGATGGAAAGCGTTGTTGCCGATTTCGACCACGGAGTCGGGTAAAATCACCTTAATCGCGCCCCTGCCTGCCGCATATCGGATAATTTTGCTTTGCGATTTGTCGTATAAGCTGCCGTCAATCGTCGAAAAATAGGGGTTGGACGGGTCGCATTGTATAAATTGCAACGCCGAGCAGTTTCCAAAGGTGGAATCACCAAGGGTTTGTACGCCTGCGCCAAGCTTTACCTTTTCCAACGCTACGCAGCTGTAAAAAGCGCGTTCTCCGACGCTTTGCACCGAATCGGGCAAGGCGATGCGGATAAGGGAAGTGCAATTCCAAAACGCTTCAAAGCCGATACTTGTCACCGTGTTGGGGATAACGATTGTTTGGATATTTTGTTTGTCCCAAAAGGCGTTTTCCAAAATAGCGGTGACGGGCAAGCCGTTGTATTTATCGGGAATGACGATATTTTTATCCGTAGCCGTGCCTAAGCCCTTTACGGAGTAAGAAGCTTCGTCTTCGTTCAGGATAAAATGTAAGCCTTGCGTCGCCGTTGAGCCGTCTTCTTCCCAATCTTTCCAAACTTCTTGGTCGGGGTTTTCATAATCGTCGATGGACGGGGTAGAGCTTTCGGGATTGCTATTTTCAATATTTTCGGAAGAACTGCTTTCGATCTCTTCTGAAGAGCTTGCTTCGCTTGAAGAATCAAAAGAAGAAGCGGTCGAACTTTGTTCGCCGCAAGCGGCAAACGAGCCTGCGGATATACAAAGACAGGCAAGAACGCCCATTAAGTTTTTTTTCATTTTAAACATAAAAAGCCCCTTTCAATAGGATACTTTTATTAT